>DQLG01000019.1 GCA_015660315.1 Candidatus Latescibacterota bacterium | reverse complement strand
CGGTGCAGTGCGGAGTGCCGACCCGAGCGAAGAGCACGCGCAAGTAGTCGTAGATTTCGGTAATGGTGCCGACGGTGGAGCGGGGATTTTGCCCGGCGGTCTTTTGCGCGATGGAAATGGTCGGGGCCAGACCGGTGATCTGGTCGACGTCGGGTTTTTCCATCTGTCCCAAGAATTGGCGCGCATAGGCCGACAGCGAGGTGACATAGCGGCGTTGGCCTTCGGCGTAGAGGGTGTCGAAGGCCAAGGAGCTTTTGCCCGAACCGGAGACGCCGGTAAAGCAAATTAGCTTATTTTTTGGTAATTCAAGGCTGACATTCTTCAGGTTGTGTACGCGGGCACCGCGGACGACAATATCTTGGGTTTCCATAGATCCTAGGGGCTAAGAAGGGGACTGGAAAGATACTACACGCATGTACAGCGTGGTAAATGGCGGGTCAAGTTAATATGAGCTATAAATATCACAATGCCTAATGGATAGCGACAAAAGCGGCTGTTGGGGTGTGCTCGAGTGTGGAGAATTGATAGGCGAAAGTGATATTGCTGGTTAAAAACGATATTTGGCCAATTCTGTAGCGCGCGATTATCAAGACTCTAATTCGCTAAAAGTCTAATTTGATAATTCGCTAAAACGACTTTATTTTTAGATGAGATTTATGGCTTGTACACCTTGGTAAAAGGAGGTGTTATGACCCCCATTCTGCGATGTGGTAGATGGACATTTCTTATAGCAGCTATTGCTGTGATGGAGTTGATTTCGGCAAAAGTGCTATGCGCTGCAGATCCGGTTTTGCAGATTCGCATCAGGGCACCGCGAAGCGAATCCGATGTCGCGCACGGCTATTTTCGCGAGTTATTGGCGCTGGCATTAGAGAAGACAGCCGATGAATACGGCCCGGCGAAGGTGGTCGTCACTTCATTGAATATCACGCAAAATAGAGCGCTATCCTACCTAAATAAGAGCGATCATATCAATATAGATTGGGCGGGTACCAATAAAGAGCGGGAAACCACCTATCGACCGATACGGGTCCCATTGAATCTGGGATTGCTCGGTTATAGGATGTTGGCGATCTCTAAAGAAAAAAAAGGGTATTTGATCAGATCAGCACCCTGGCCGAATTAAAAAAGCTATCCGCTTGCCAAGGGGCCCATTGGCCGGATAGCGATATCTTGCAGGAGGCTGGGTTCAAAGTGATGCGCGTCGTTAAATTCGAGAGCATGTATGACATGCTTCTGGCGGGCCGTTGCGATTATTTTCCCAGGAGCGTTGCCGAAGGCTATGGAGAAGTCGCAAGCATTGCTCCTGATCGGCTAATGGCCTATGACCGGATTATCGTAGCGTATAGGTTTCCGATGTACTTTTTTGTCGGCAAGGATAATGCGGCACTGGCCGTCCGGGTTGAAAAAGGATTATTGGCGGCGTTGGATGATGGTTCATTTTTGGCGTTGTTAAAAAAACATCCAGTGACTAGTAAGGTGTTCCCACTCAGCCGATACAAAGACACGAAGGTTTTTTGGATCGAGAATTCTCATCTGTCGGAACAGACGCCGGTGGCCAAAAAAAACTATTGGCTGAAGATCGGCGAGTAGGCGGTCGCAACTTATCTCGATAGCAGATTGCCGCGAAAAGGTTCGCGTTTGCCTACCGACCGTGCTAGCTGCGGGAACAAATCGTCATGCACTTCCATCGGCTGCTGCATATGCACCATGCGCGCCTCGTCGGCGGTGTCGATCATAGTGGGGAAGTACATTCCTGCGCCAGTATCGAGCTTGCCGCCTCCGGGCGAGTGCATGCTGAGGTAGTGGCGTAGCGTCTCCATGTCAGCGGGAGTTTTCGCGTGACGGGTACAGTTCATAGTGAACATGCGGCGGCGCTTGCTGCCGCCAAAAGAAGCGTGGTAGAGGTCGTGGTTGAAGATGACTACGTCGCCGGGCCTGCTTTCGAGCGCGACGCTGCCGGGGAAATCGCGGGGTTCAACACCGAATAATGCGGCGGACTCGTTGCTGTTGATCTTTTGTTGGCGAATGAAGTGTTTCGGGTTCTGGCTACCGGGGATCACGCGCAGGCAACCGCTGTCTCGTTTTGCTTCATCCAAATAAAACGCGGTCTTCGTTGCCCACAGTTGCCCCCAATTGCCGTCGGGGTGCCAGCCGGTGTCGCCGGTGTAGTAATTGCCGTCGCCGCTGCAATAATTGAAATCCTCTCCGGTGACGCCGCCGATCAGGCCAAGCACGCCGGTGTGGTCCATTAGTGCGCACAGTTCAGGGGTGTGTTCGATCGGCCCGCCGAGCATCGTGCGTATGCTGCCGTCGTGTTTGTCGCCGCCGCCCCAGTTTTGTATTGACCAGTCAAAGGCCTGTGTTACGGTTGCTACTTCGCTGGGTGTCAATAGCTCGCGGACGACTAAGTAGCCAAAGGTCTTGAAGAAGGCGACTTGTTGCTCGGTTAGTTGCATGGCGTTCGCTCCCAGTTAGTCCGGTAACTCCACATTTGCATGCTGCACTTCTTCATAGGGCTGTAGCCAAGCTGTCGATTCGTCGTGGATCTCGACCACCTAGAATGATTGCCCCAGGGATTGTCTTCAGTCCGTATTTCGTGGTGATTTTTTCTTTGACCTGATCGTTGTCACGGACCATGAGACCGCAGTGTTTTTTGTGGCCGGATTGTAGCTCTTGCACCTCGAAAATGGCCAGAAACTGGTGGTTGCCGAGCGCGAAAAACACGTCGCCTTCGCCGGCCTCTTGCAGTTTGAGATTGAAGACCTCGGTGTAGAATTCAATTGTTTTTTCGCTATCGTCTACTTCGATGGCGATGTGATTACAGCCGAATACGCGGACGGCCATAGGATTTCTCCTGCAGGGGTAATGGATGAATTGCCCACCGCGGTGTAATAGTGTCTTATCCGCGAAAATAGATAATTTGCTATAGCGGATCAAGGCCGCTTGACGCCCTTTTTTTCGCGATGTATACTGAATTTTCTACATTAAGTACATATCAACTGATTACCCTATATAGAGGAGTTTCTGCAATGATCAAGTTAGGCGCGAATTCGGTGCTCTTTGCCGGTTTTGATTTAGAGAAGGCGATGAAGCATATCCACATGGCGGGTTATGACGGTGTTGAACTATCGGCGATCAAGGGGATGTGCGAGCATCTCGAACTCGACAACTGGAAGGCGCAAGCCAATCAGATCAAGGAGCTGGCGGAAAAATACGAACTGGACCTGCTGGCGATGGAACATGGCGCGCTCGACGAGCAGCGGCTGATGTTGGCTTTTGAGGCGGGCGCCGAGATCGGTATCCCGGTGATCAATGTCGGACCGGGCGGCAAGAGCGGGGTGATCGAAGACCTGGAGCGGCAGGCCGCGTTATTAAATAAGATGGCGGATAAGGCGCACGAATTTGGGGTGACGCTTTGCGTTAAGGCGCATGTAGGCGCGTGTATCGACAATACGCCGACGACGTTGCGGGCGATGGAGATGATTGACTCGCCGGGTTTTGGCGTCGACATGGACCCGAGCCATATACACCGGGCGGGCGAGAATACGGTCGAGGCCTTGTCGGCGGTTATTGCGCGGGTCAAGCACGTGCATATACGCGATTGCGCGGTGCCCGAGGGCGGCCCCGGGGCGCCGGAGTTGCAGGCGTGCGGGCGTGGCAATATCGATTTGGCCGGGTATATCCGCGTGTTGCACGAGTCGGGCTTGGATGTGGCGGCGGATTTAGAGGTGATTGGGGCAAAAGAGTATGAGTTGGGGCAAGTGGCGACGATTGCGGCGGAGAGTCGGGGGTATTTGAACGCTTGTTTGAAGGCTTGCGGCGCGAGGTAATCGGTTGGCGTCGGGAGAGGTTTTCGTGCGCATTTGACGTTGGGGCGGGTGCGGCAGGGCGTGCAAGCACGGCAAAGCGATTGGCTGAAGGATCCGGCGCGATTGGCGTTTCGGGTGGACTGGGTCGAGCTTATTGGAAGTCTGTTGAAGCCGGGTGGGGCGGAGTATCAGACGTTGTGTCGGGTGGGGCTCAAGAGTTGAGGGGTCTGAAGAGGCCGAAGGAGCTGGTGTAGCTGTGCAGGTGGGTGTCGGGGCCGACCGGACCGATTTCGCCGCTGCAGAAAAAGCCGCCCAAGGGCACTTCGCCGACGGTTTGGAAGAAGGCGTTGGAGTCGTGGTCGGGTTGGCCGAAGAGGCCTTGGCCGCGGCCGGTGCAGGTGAAGAGCAGGGCGCCGGCGGGTGGTGTGGTGGTTTTTGTTTCCTGGTAGTGGTCTAAGAGCACGTTTAGGTCATCGCTAGCGGCGTCGGCGTCGCGCAGGTGGAATTGCACGGTCTGGCCTTGGCGCAACTCTTCGCCGATGGCGAGGAAACCGCGCTCCTGGTCCATGTGGATCACGTTGCGCATAAGATACTCGCCCGGCTCGAGGTCGATTTTGAGTTCGGTGGAGGCGACGCCGATATGCAGTGCGTAGCGCATGCGCTCCTGGTCTTCGGAGGGCAGCGACTGATAGAGGGCGGCGAGGATCTCGAAGGCGGGTTGGCCGTCGAGTTCGTGCAGGATGTGTTCCTCGCAGGTGGTGATGGTCATCGGCGGGCCGATGGGTCGACACCCTTGGGCGACGATGGTGTCGACCTGTATATTGCCCTGGAGCGCGACGCCGACCAGACCCGTGCGGTGTAGTGAATCATTGACAAAGAGCGTATTGCCTTCGATGATCGACGCTAGACCCCCGATCTGCACGGCGTTGGGATAGGCGTAGTCGATGCCGGCGAGCAAGGGCCGGGGGTCGCAGGGCGGCGGACCCATCGGGTCGGCGAGCAGGACAAAATAAGCCGGTTGGTCACGAGGCACGCCGAGCGCCTGTTCCCAGGCCTCCGGGCCTTCGTCGGGTCCGGGGTATTGGTCGAGGTGGAAGGTGTGCAGTTCAACGCCGGGCAGGCGGGCGGCGGATAGCGAAAGCGCGGGCTGTTGCTCGATCTCGCGCGAGCCGCCGACGATGCCGGCCGCAGTACAGCCGACAAATGCGCGCGGGGCGAAATGCGCGCGGATCAGTTCCGAGATCTGCGCAAAACTGTCGGCGTAGTGCGGCGAGACGAAAGCGCAGACCAAGTCGGCGTGCGGGCCTTCCAGCTGTTCGCTGATGGCGCGCTTGATCTCGGTGAGTGCCGAAGCGGCGTCTAGTTGCATTGATATGGCGGAAGCCCATTGCATAGTGGTGGTATATAAACACAATTCGAGTGCAGGTTCAAGCCCACAGACAAAGGAGCGCTCATGGCCGGCAGACCCTATATTCTTGCGGAGACGAATTGGAAGACGGTCAAGGCGACCGACTACGAGGTGGCGGTCTTGCCGTGGGGGGCGACCGAAGCGCACAACTACCATCTGCCCTATTCGACCGATGTGGTGCAGTGCGACGAGATCGCCGCCGAAGCGGCGCGCATCGCCTGGGCGCGCGAAGCCAAAGTGGTTGTGCTGCCGACCGTGCCCTTCGGGGTGAATACCGGGCAGCTCGATATCAAGCTCGATCTGAACCTCAACCCTTCGACGCAATTGGCGGTATTGGGGGATTTGGTCGAGGCGCTGGAGCACCAGAACATTCCGAAACTGCTGATTATGAACGGCCACGGCGGCAATGATTTCAAGCAGATGGTGCGCGAATTATTGCCGCGCTACGAGGTTTTTATTTGCTGTATGGATTGGTTTAATACCGTGCCGGACGGACTCTTCGTCGAGGACGGCGACCACGCCGATGAGATGGAGACGAGTATGATGCAGTACTTGCGTCCAGATTGGGTGTTGCCATTGTCTGAAGCTGGGGACGGGTACGAGCACAAGTTCAAGATTGCCGCGCTCAAGGAGGGTTGGGTCTGGACCCAGCGCGATTGGACGCGGGCAACGGCCGATACAGGCATCGGCAACCCCCATCTGGCGACGCCGGATAAGGGGAAGCGTTGTTTGCAACAGGCCGGGGCACAAATCGCGGAGTTCCTGGTGGATTTCGCCGCCGCGGATGTCGACGATTTATACGAGTAGATGAGGTCGAGTGGAATTTTACGCGTTTGTCATACCAGGTTTGGAAGAAATCGCCGGGCAGGAGATCGTCGAACGCTTCGGTGCGCAGTTGGGTGGGCACCGCCGGGGTATTGTCTTTTTTAGGTGGGACGGGGATCCGGCCGCACTGTTGGGACTGACGACAACCGAGGACGTTTTTGCGCTCGTCGGTCGCGGCAAGGTATCGACCGAACGCGAGGGGCTGGAGGAGGCTGGCGCGCTGGTCGCCGATTCGCCGCTTTTTGAAGAGGCGGTAAGTGCGCATCGCCGGGCTCGGCCGAAAAAGGTCAAACGCATCAGTTTCCGCGTTGTCGCCCAGCGGCACGGGGGGCGGCAGCACTATATGCGCAAGGAGATGCGCAGGGAGATGGAGCGGGCGATTTCCTGGCGTTTTTCGAAGTGGAAACGGCTGGACGAAGACGCGCTGATCGAAGTGTGGGATTTGGAAACGGGTGGTGAATTGCTAGTAGGGGTGCGGCTTTCGGACCGCACAATGCGCCACCGGACCTACAAGGAAGCGCAGATCGAGGCGTCGCTCAGACCGACATTGGCCCGGGCGATGGTACGTTTGGCGGAACCGGCTGACGGCGATGTTTTTCTCGATCCGATGTGCGG
>DQLG01000107.1 GCA_015660315.1 Candidatus Latescibacterota bacterium | reverse complement strand
TGAGCTACGCCTTGATTATCGCCCAACTACCAATATTCAAACAATCCTTTCTGCTGGCCATAGCCAATTAGACCAAATTCAAATATCGGGAATAGGAGCTATTCAACAGAAAAACTGGAAGTATAATTTTATCCAAGGGCGATTTATATACCATGATTGGTTCGCTCAGTTATATCATAATAGCACCGACTCAGGAGACTCTAGGCTTTTACGAAGCGGTAACCGCACCATTGACCAATCTAGTCAAACGGTTTTCCAACTTCAGCACTCTTCGCTTTGGAGAGAAAAGCAGGAGTTTGTATACGGACTCGATTTATTATTTACGCGTCCTGAGACAAAAAATACAATTAATGGCGCCAATGAGAAATACGATGCTATTGATGAATTTGGTTTATATCTTCAGACACAGCGCAAAGTAACCCGACTTATCAACTTGGTAGGCGCGCTGCGCTTTGATAACCATAGCGGTCTTAATAAACCCATTACATCAATACGCAGTGCAGCAGTCTTGAGAGCAAATTCTAACAACACAATCCGTCTGACTTACAACAACGCTTTCAGAACACCGACTACAAACAATTTGTACCTGGACCTCGTTTCAAACCCTGACCCTTTTGGAGTTGGGGCTAGTTTTGCTCCATCTCTAGGCTATTCTCCTGCGATTCCTCTACGCGCTCAAGGAACTTTTATTCCAGATTCGAAGCAGGGTTTTACTTTTCGACGAAGCGAAAATGGTAGGCCTTTTTTTCGCTCGCCTTTTGCTAGAGTTGCCGAGTTTGAAAACGGATCGTACCTCGAATTAGACGACCCCACATTCAATAATCGGATGTGGGGACTCGTTCGTGGCGCAGTGTTGGCCAATTTCATCCCCCAAGCAGAGTCGCTCTTCGCCAAAGATCTTGTAGAGTCTGGACTTTCAGATGAGACCGCTCAAGAGCAAGCAAAAATATTAACAGAAACACTTCGTGCAATCATACCAACTGAATTGACTGGTTTGACCAATGCTCTCAAGAAATTTGATCCACAGACTCGCAGTTTTAAATCGTTTAATGATGTCCGTGATATTCCTCCAACAGAAGCCACTCTAACTCGAACCCTTGAGCTTGGTTATAAGGGAGTAGTCGGAAGTAAGATTGTACTAACCGCCGACTTGTATCGAACGCAAACCAAGGGGTTTGTCGGACCCTTGGTTATTGTAACTCCCAATGTATTTCTTGACAAAAATTCTTTAGAGGACGTTTTAGAGCTAGGCATTGAACAAGCATCGGACAGCATAGACCCAACCATCGCAGCTGGTCTTCTAACACTTGATCAAGCACAAGTACCGGAGTTTATTGAAGGAAATGGTAACGGTAGTATTGCCGATGAATTGGTCCCATTTTTTTCATCGATAGCCGCACAGACACCTTTTGGCACAGTTACTCCTGAGCAAGCATACGATCCCAATGCAGTCTTACTTACTTTTCGCAATTTTGGCGATATCACGCACAATGGCCTAGATCTCAGTATAACCTACTATCCAACCAATCACTTGACCCTCAATGGCAATTACTCGTACGTCAGCGAAAATATCTACAAGAATGTTGAAAATGTATCAGACATTGGGTTAAACGCGCCAAAAAATAAATTTAAATTTATGATTAATCAGCGCATACCCAATTGGGGCCTTGAACTCGGCTTTTCTATGCGGTTCACAGATTCTTTTCCAATGGCTTCTGGAATCTACGTCGGCACAGTAGACTCCTACACAACAGTCAATGCAAACCTAAGCTATGACCTACCATTAGAATATGATATATCTTTGCGTATAAACGCTACAAATATACTAAACAAGAAATATCGATCTTTCGTGGGGGCTCCCTTAATTGGGCGGATGTCTTTTGCTGAATTGGGGTTTGCTTTTTAAGGTCATATTCTAAACAAACCCTATTTTGTATTAGCAATATACAATTGTCTCAAGTGGAATAATATGTCCAACTTGCTCCACCGGGGATGATGCTATTTAGTCCGCTGGGCAATTTCAGCCCGGAAGGATTTTTAGCGAACCAAAATAAATAGGCCTCTCAGCTCTTTATAATGCTTCTCCTCTCCTTATCTACATCAAACTTACTCACTTCATTTATAACCAACCAATATTCGATTATATTTTGCAACACGTGCATAAATTGACGGAACTTGACCGGTTTACGCACAAAGCTATTTGCGTGTAATTGATAAGCACTTACCAAGTCATTTTCTTCTTTTGAATTTGACAGCACAACGACCGGGGTATGTTTTGTTGATTGAATTTGACGCATTCTCTCTAACAGTTCTATCCCATCTATTTTGTTCATCCGTCATTCTCCGTTGGGCCAATATCAGCGGGAGAACTCTAAGGTGACATGCCTCTATTTTATGGGATGTTTACACGACCATCTACCGGCGGAGGTATACACGGTGTGCGGCGATGTGTTATTGACGCCGGAGAGGGTGCGCAGTATCGAAGTTTTGCTGCGCGCTGGTCGGCAACTTCTGGTTCCGTACCGCTCTATGAGTTCGTAGCAGTTTGAAACCCGTAGACAAACGCAGCCGCGCAGCTGTGAATTTGAACCCAGAGCGCAAAGGCCTTATCTTGAAAAGTGAAACACGCCCATATTCCCTTTAAGACAGGTTTTGTATGATCCGCTTCAAGAGCACGGCCATTCAAAAGCTATTAGAAGAACGCAAACCCCACATCACGCTCTCGACCTACCAACATATCCACAAAGCGATTGATAAGGGCGCCGAGGGGATGGACGCCTATGTGTTGTCCAATATCTGTCGTGACCTTGAGTGTCTGCCCAACGATATCGTCGAGTACGTGTAAGCCCTGTTCAACCGCAGCCTTGATGGAGGTTAGCTCGCGGTCGGAAAGACTGCGAGGTCGGCGTTTTGCGCGGCGGCTTTGCTGACGTGTTATGTCATTTTTGCCAGCGTCTTTGTTGGGCGGTCCGCATCGTCTCCTGGCACGGGACTATAGCTGACGAGCGATACGGTGGTGTTGCGGCCGATATCAGCAGCAGCCTTTCACCTGTGTGTCCTCGCGCGGATGGCAGCGGATAAATTCGTAGAAGAAGGCACCGCATACCGCGCCCAGCACCGGGCCGGCGACATAGGCGGTGAAATGACTCCACTCGCCAGCGACTAGTGCCGGTCCCAGGCTGCGCGCCGGATTCATCGAAGCGCCGCACAAAGGGCCGGCGAACATCGCCTCGAACCACACGGTGCCGCCGATCGCCAGTCCTGCCATCTGGCCGATGGCGCGGAAATCGGTGGCGACGGCCATGATGACCACCATTAAAAAGAAGGTCAGTAGGAACTCCCAGACGAATCCCGTTAGCCAGCGGTCGTCGAGCGGCAATGTCACGCCGAGGTTTAAGACGGCTCCGGGGAAACGTTGTTCGAGTACGGAACTCAAGCTGAGATAATGCACACCGCTGGCTGCGATCGCACCTAGACACTGGGCGGTAATATAGGGGATGATTTCGCGGCGCGGAAAATGGCGTGACGCGGCAAAAGCCAGGGTGACGGCAGGATTAAAATGCGCACCGGAAATATGGCCGGTGGCATAAATCATGGTCATTACGACCAGCCCGAAGGATGTAGCGACACCGACGTGAGAGACAGCCCCACCAGAGACCTGGTTGATGGTCACGGCGCCACAGCCGGCAAAGACGATGGCGAAGGCACCGGCGAACTCGGCGGCGCATTTTCTTAAAAGATGCAAATCCGCTCCTCTATATCATTATCATTCTTAGGCCGACTCGAAAAGAACGATATAGTACCGGCGATCAAGGTTTATCGCTTGTTGGAAGTTTTGGTGGGTCCAGTGAGCATAGCCGATGTGTCAAATAAGCAGCAAGCCCCCGTCGATTCATGTCTGTCGACGGGGGCTTGCTGATTGTGGCGTGGAAATTAAGAAGACTGCCGGCGCTCGTGCCGACCCCTTTCGCGCTCGAGTCGGCGTTGTTCGTTGCGCTCTTGTCGGCGGCCGCCGCGCCCTTTGGCGACTACTTTTTTTGTTGGATCACCTTGTGGTGCGGGGACTGGATGGCGGGCACTTTTTGCCAATGCGACCCATTCTTCGATGGCTTCGTGTACGGCTGTAAGTGCTTCTTCGTGGGTGGCGCCTGAGGCGGTGCATTCGACGAGCTCGGGGACGGTCGCGACAAAAACATCCTCAGCTTCGTCCCAATAGATGTGCACGCTGTATTCGTGCTGCATGGATTATCCTCCTAATATGACCTTCAGCTTGCGCCGTGCGAGCGGAGCAGGACGGCAATTTCTTCGTGGTCTTTTTTCAGCCCAGGCCCGTGGGCGGCTCCAGCCGGTGCCGGCGAGGTTCGCATCGGCACCACGCGATAAAAGATAGCGTACTCACTCGCTATTGCCATAGCGGGCGGCCCAAGTAAGCGAACCGGCGCAACTAGGTGCCCTAGTGAAATGCGCTGCCCGGGTATATCGACCGGTCTGATCTCAGGCCATCTACGTTTCCTATAGCGGTTATTTCACCGACCTCCGCTTGTCTATATCACGTCCTTATATCAGGCATGTGCTGTCAAATTACTATGCCGTTCACGCCCATGTATCGGGCATTTCTACTTGCGAAACTTTGTCTAATATTTGGCGTTCATCTGTGGGTAGGCGCCACTTCACCACCTCGAAGGCCTCGTCGACCTGTTCGGGCAGGTCGGCGCCGAGGATTGGCGCGGTGATTTCCGGATGGTCCAGGATCCAGGCGATGGCGACCTGGGCAGGTGTGCGCTCGTGGCGGGCGCCGAGGTCGACTAGGGTTTGCACGATCTGGTCGACACGTTCGGTCATCGCGGTTTCGAGATCGTATTTGTGGGCGCTGAAGCCGTGCCCTTCTTCTTTGTTCCAGGGGGTATTGCCCGGCGGTGGCGTCTGCCCGCGGCGGAATTGTCCGGTCAATAAACCGATCGCCAAGGGGCTATAGGTCATAATGCCGATACCGTGCTCGTGGCATAAGGGCATCAGATCCGGTTCGATTTCCCAGCGGTTGAGCAAGTTGTACTGGTTTTGGATACAGACGAAACGAGCGAGGTTGCGTTTGTCGCTTTGCCAGAGGGCTTCAATGATTTTCCAGGCGCTGAAATTGCTGCAGCCTATATAGCGGATCTTGCCGCTGCGTACCATGTCGTCGAGTGCGCGCAGCGTTTCTTCGAGCGGCGTATTGGGGTCGAAGGAATGCAACAGGTAGAGGTCGATATGATCGGTTTGTAGTCGGGTTAAGCTGTCTTCGACGCCGCGGATCAGATTGAGTCGGGTCAGGCCGCTATTGTTGGGGGCCGGGTGGCGGGTGCCGAAGATCTTGGTGCAGAGGAAGACATCTTCGCGTTTATCTTTAATCGCCTTGCCGACGACGGTCTCTGAGCGTCCTTGGCCGTAAAAAGCGCTGTCTATAAAGTTGCAGCCCAAATCCAGGGCGCGGTCGATGACTCTGATGCAGGTTTGCTCGTCTTCTTGCGCGCGAAAGGCCGTACCCAGACAGAGCTCGGAGACCTTGATACCAGTATTTCCCAACGGGCGGTAATGCATTTCTTTTGTCCTGGTTAAAAATAGATCTGGTTTTGTAGTTGCAAGACGGTCTTGCTGCTTTTGTCGGTGACTTCGCGGACGTTTTTGTCGAAGCGGTGGTGGCTAATATTGGCCTGTAGTTTGAGGGCATGGGCTGCAATATACCAGTTGAGGCCTCCGGTGGAAATCGGCGGTCGGAGTCGCCGGTTTGCAGGCCATCGGTTAGCGTTAGATGATCGGCGCGGCGGCCTTGATGACGCCATGTCTTGACCTGGACGATGGATACTACACTGGTTAACATAAGTGTGTTACATTTCTGTGGCATTGCGCTTGATGGTCGGCAATAGGCCGAATGTGCGTTTTTTCCGGAGGAGCGAATGTGAATATAGTCTGGCTCGAACAACCCATCTGTCAAGAGGTGCAGCGGGTTGGCGGCAAGGTCGCCAATCTCAGTCGACTGGCCGCCGATTATCGCGTGCCGTCCGGTTTTTGCCTGACTACGGCGGCCTATGGCGCGTGGGCTGGGGCGGGTGGCAGCGATTGGCCGAGCGAACTATTGCACGAACTGCACGCGAGTTATGCGCAGATGGCCGAGCGGTGCGAGGCGGAGTCGTTGCAGGTTGCGGTGCGTTCTTCGGCGGTCGACGAGGACGGGCAATCCGCTTCATTCGCCGGACAGTACGAGACCTATCTCAATATCGGCGGGGCAGAGGCCGTCATCGATGCGGTGACGCGTTGTTGGGCATCGACGCGGTCGGAGCAGGTGCTCGAATACCGGCGTCAGAATGATCTACCAGTCGACAATGTGCAGATCGCGGTATTGGTCCAGCAAATGGTGCCGGCCGATATCGCCGGTGTTGCCTTTAGCGCCAATCCGGTCAACAAAAATCTCGACGAGGTGGTGATTAATACCAGTTGGGGGCTCGGCGAGAGCGTTGTCAGCGGCACGGTAAGCCCTGATACCTATGTGGTCAGCAAGAGCGATCTACAGGTGCTGGAGCGCGAGATCGCCGAGAAGGAGAAAATGACAGTCGCCCATCCGGAGGAGGGTACGCGCGAAGTCGACGTGCCGAGTTTTATGCGTTGCGAGCCGACGCTTGACGACGCCAAGGCCACTGAGATCGCGCAATTGGCGTGCGTGCTCGAAGAACAGATGGGCTGGCCGGTAGATATTGAATGCGCCTATTGCGGGGAGACATTGTATCTACTGCAGTGTCGACCTATCACTACATTGGACTGAAATATTCAGCTAATACAAGGAGGTGAATGATGGCCGATCCTCATACGGATCCACCAGAGCCGAGAGTTATTCCTGTCACTTCCGAATTTCTCGTCAGTTGGGATGTTCCCGAAGACGAGCATATGCCTTGGCATTTAGATCCGATGCACTTTCCCGACCCGTTGCCGCGATGGGAAAATGAGTTGTGGTGCGAAATGGCCAATAGGGGCATGAGTCCGGCTTTTGCCGGCTATGAGATGCCAATCCGAGCCAAGGGTAAGATTTTTAATGACTACAATTATGCGGCGATGTTTCCGGTGGTGCCGCCGGAAGAAATGGAAGCCCAGGGCAAAAAGGCGGAAGCGGCGCTTGGCGCGGCGAAGGTCGTGCGTTCGCTCGCTGAGGCGGAGAAACTGCAGCATGGCGATATCCTGGTGACGGGTACGACTTCGCCGCCTTGGACGCCGCTCTTTGCGACGGCGGCGGCGATCGTCACCGATACCGGCGGTATTCTCAGCCACTGCGCGGTGGTGGCGCGCGAATACCGGATACCGGCAGTGGTCGGTACCGGCGCGGCGACTAAACTGATCAGCGACGGGCAGGTGCTTGAAGTCGACGGGGACAACGGGACCGTGCGTATTGTCGGATGAAGCGCAAATAGAGCAACCTGCCTTCCGCATAGGTTGGATCCTTACGACGGTGGCGTTGACCACGATGCTGGCACCGCTCAACTCAACGATGATCGGGGTGGCGCTGCCATTGGTCACGGCGGAGTTCGCGGTGGGGTTGGACGAAAGCGGTTGGCTGGTTATCGCCTATCTGATCGTGATGGCTTCGCTGCAACCGGTTGCCGGCAAACTCGGCGACCGGTTGGGGCATCGCCGGATGATTTTGGGCGGATTGCTCTATTTTGCATTTGCCTCAATCGGCGCGGCACTGGCCCCGAGCCTCTATTGGTTGTTGGCTTTTAGGATCCAACAGGCGATAGCCGGCGCGATCGCCCTGCCGAACGGGACGGCGATTATGCGCCAGGTCGTGCCTGCCGAGGAGCGCGGCAAACGTTTTGGTTTGGTAGGGGCGGCGGTGACCCTGGCCGCCGCCGCTGGTCCTCCGTTGGGCGGTATTATGATCGAGTGGGTGGGTTGGCGGGCGGTGTTTTTCGTCAATTTATTTCTTATCCTGCCGACATTGGTGCTCGCTTGGCGTTTTTTACCGGTGTTGGAAAAGCGCGCTTCCGATCACGCTTTCGATTGGCTGGGGGCGCTGATGCTGTTGCTGGTGCTGGCCGGCGGGGCGGGCATGTTGACCGGGCAAATGGCGGCGGGCACGGCTTTGCAAGCTGGTGGATTTTGCATTATCATCGTCCTGGCCGTCTTATTCCTGCGCCGCGAGTGGCATCACCCCGACCCAGTATTCCAACCGCGTTTTTTCCGTCGGCGGACCTTTGCCGCCGTCAATGTGGCGATCTCGCTCAGCAATTTGGCGATGTACACCACGTTCTTGGTTATCCCGCTATTGTTAGCGGATGCGCCTGGTTGGAGCAGTACAGAGG
>DQLG01000054.1 GCA_015660315.1 Candidatus Latescibacterota bacterium | reverse complement strand
TTGTATGGGGTCGGTACCATCGTGTGGGTGGCGCTTCTGGCGCGGCGTGTTTACGGGGGGCGCGGCGATAGAGCATGTGCGGGTCTCTATATAAGGCTCGCGCCGGAAGGGGAAAGCGCGGTAGAATTAAAGCGCTGGTTGCAGGGCGGAAATATTCGCCCCTGAGAAATCATTCGTGCGGACAGCAGCTCCTCGCTTGACATGCCAAACGGGCTTTGCTATTTATAGCGATCCTTTACGGAAGGCAGGATAAATGGAACCTATTGCAGCGACGACCAACCCCTTTGGCGGCATTCTGCCCAAGCCCGAGGCCCTGAACGCAGACGCGCAAGCATTCGCCGAGGAATTGCGCGTCTCGCTCGCGTCCTGGAAGGAAGAGGGTTATAAGGTCGCTTGGTTGGAGGTCACGATAGACAAGGCGGCGCTAATCCCCCAGGCGGTGGCGGTCGGTTTTGTGTTCCACCACAGCGGCGATGGTTATTTGATGCTGACGTTGCAATTGGTGGAAGACGCCTTCGTTCCGGCCTATGCTTCGCATTATATCGGCGCCGGCGGAGTGGTGCTCAACGAGGACCAGGAGCTGTTGGTGGTCAGCGAAAAACACCACCGCAGCGACGGGAGCCCGCCGCGCTACAAATTGCCTGGAGGCCAGCTTATAGCGGGGGAACACTTAGCCGAGGCGGTGGTCCGCGAAGTATTGGAAGAGACCGCCATCGAAACCGAGTTCGACGCGCTGGTCTGCTTCCGCCATTGGCACGGCTATCGCTATAATAAATCGGATATTTATTTTGTTTGCCGCTTGCATCCGCTGAGTACCGAGATCACGATTCAGGAGGAGGAGATTGCCGAGAGCCTGTGGATGCCGGTGGCTGATTATCTGGCGGGGGAGCATATCAGCGATTTTAACAAGCGCATCGTCGAGGCGGCCATTGTGAGCCCTGGAGTACAATTGACGGAAATGGACGGTTACGCCAAACCGGAGCAATACGAATTCTTCATGCCGCGGGATGTTGAGCTGGGGGAGGATTGAGCATTGGCTGGTATGGATCCCGACGCGACGCGGCATAAAACGATAACACCCAATATTCTGTTGTTGATGACGGACCAACAACGCGCCGATGCGCTCGGGGCAAGCGGCGGCTGGGTGCCGACGCCACATCTCGATGGCCTCGCCGCTGAAGGCATGCGCTTTAGCAATTGTATTACGACCTCGCCAGTCTGCGTGCCGGCCAGACTGAGTTTGGCCACCGGGCTCTATCCGCACCACACCGGCGTGTGGCAGAACCAACGCAGCCAGCCGAGCCCGGAACAACCGACTTGGATGCAGTGCGTGCGCGCTGCTGGTTATCGCACTTCGCTCTTCGGCAAGACCCATCTGCATCCGCATCAAGGAGATTTGCGCGAGCGCGAGGATCTTATGCGGGCATACGGCTTGGACGATGTCGACGAGATCGGCGGGCCTAGGGCCAGTGCGCGGGTGCTTTCGCATATGACGGCGGCTTGGCAGGCAGCGGGGGTCTGGGACGCGTATCGGGCAGATTACGAAGAGCGTTTCCGCGACAAACCCCATATGGTGCGGCCTTCGCCGCTGGGTTTGCAGCACTACGCCGATGTCTATGTGGGACAGCAGGCGCGGCGGTATATAACCGAGTATGACCTGGAGCAGCCTTGGTGTTGTTGGGTGAGCTTCGGCGGTCCACACGAACCTTGGGATACGCCTGAGCCTTTCGCTTCGCTCTGCGACCCGCTTGCGATGCCCCGGGCACGCCGGGCACCCGAGGGTGTGGCGGGGCGGCCGCTTGGGGAATTGGACCGCATGCTGGCGTCGGCTGTCGATCCCTCGGCTGACGATATTGCGGCGATGCGCGCCAATTACGCGGGCAACATTGCGCTGATCGACGAGCAGATCGGGCAGATTTTTGCGGCGGTCAAAGAGCGCGGGGAATGGGAAAATACTATTGTGGTGCTGGTCTCAGATCACGGCGAGATGAACGGAGACGCCGGTCTGATCTACAAATCGAATTTTCTCGATGGCGCCGTGCGTGTGCCCTTGATTGTGCGAACGCCCGAGATGGTAGAGGCAGCGGTTAGCGAGGCGTTGGTGGAGTGGATCGATATCGGGCCGACGCTGGTCGAAATGGCCGGCGGTCGCGTGGACTACCCCCAGTTCGGGTGTTCGTTGAACCCGGTATTAGAGGATCCGCGGGTCGAACACCGAACAGAGGTTATTGCAGAACTGGTCGGTGAAATCATGTTGTTGGATCACCAGTGGAAGGTCGCGCTCAACTGCGCGGGCCAGGTTTATCTGCTCTTCGACGTACAAAACGATCCCGATGAAATGGTGAACCTGGCGGGGCGGCCGGAGATGGCGGCGGTCGAGGACCGGTTGCGGCTGCGTGTGCTTGAGCGTCTGGTCTCCACGCAATTGCAGGGGGCAGGTTATCGCTGCGACCTGCACGGCAACTAAGCCGCTGGCGGCGTTCGATGCCCGTTACCGATTGTGAACGCTGGCGCGATCGCCTGGCGTTATTTGGTGCTACTGGTGATGCCCTATCGGCTGTCGGCAGACTATTC
>DQLG01000397.1 GCA_015660315.1 Candidatus Latescibacterota bacterium | reverse complement strand
TAAGCGAGTTTTGCACTTAGACAAGCTTAGCCCATAAGCGTCTCGCCCGTATCTAGCTTAGAAACGGATGGGCAGCTTACCAAGTCATCACGGTATTGCCGCTGCCGCCGGCGAAGTGGTCGATAGCGTACCAGATGCCGGCGGTGACGAACTGCCCGAGGATTAACCCCATAAAGAAAGGGCGGGTGCGCAGGTAGAGTGTCGGTCCCCCGTAGCGCAGGACGAGGCTTTTGCACAGCCAGGCGAGAAAGACGCTGAAGAACATGGTGCCGAAGACGGCACTGATCGGAAAACCCAAGGGGTGTAAGGGCCACCAAAAGAGGTGTTGGCGGGCCATCATCAACAGTCCCATAATGCCGGCGCCGATGGCGGTATACCCCCAATTCTCCCAATGCGGTCCGTCGAGGGACTGAATCCGGGCGGCGGCGTTGTCGAAGGGATAGCGCGCGGCCCCGTCAAAGAAGAAGCCATCGGTATTGATGCCGCCGTAGCGGTAGGCCAAATCGAGGATCGACCAGATCGAGCTGAACAGAGTGACGAGAATGGCCAATAGCATAGCCCAGAAGACGATGCGGCGGCCTTTTTTTATGGTTTCTTCGGCGAGCTTTAGGCCATTGGCGCAGGAGGCCATGACGAAAGTGAGAATATCGCTGGCCCATATATAGGTAAAGGCCAGGGCCATGACGCCGGAGGAGCCGAGGGTGCGGGTGCCGAAGCCAGCGGCAATGAAGTCGGAGGCGATCATCGGCGCGAAAATAAAGGCCAGCCCCCCTTCGGCGACGACGCGGGTGATGCCGATGAAGAGGACGAAGGCGAAAAACAGATAGATGGGGGTGATCCAGGCGGGCAGGCCCGATTGCCAGATCCAGACCCCCATAAAAGTCAAACTGCCGCTGAGGATCAGCAGCGCCGCCCGGTAGGAGAGGATTTCGTCGGAGTCGTCGACCGCGGGCGTGCCGGTGAAGGCCTTGCGGCAGACGTCGCGCAAGTGGCCGCGGGCGTTCCATAGACCGTAGAGGACCAGTGTAATGACGGCGCCGAAACCCTGGTGCACGATGATCGAACCGGTATAGGTGCTGTAGGCGCCCAATACGGGGTCGATTTTCTGAACCCCGAGCACATTGAAGAGTCCCTGTTGTAAGGTGTTGAGCAGATAAAAAAAACACAGCCCGAAGGCGACATCGCGATTGACGAAATAGCTGAAGCCCAGCATCTGGAAGCTCAGCCTGAGCGGAATGGTGATGGTATCGCGGAAGAGCGGAATCGAACTGTCGAGGCTGATGCGGGCGAAGTAGGGGAAGTAGAAATTGAGACCGTTGATGCTTTGTATAATGGCGGGCACCGCGAAACCGACCCACATCAGCGGGTTTTTGAAAAAGGCGTTGAGCAGTCCGGGGCGAACGTCCCCCTCTTCCTCCTGCAGCATGGCGATCGGCAGCTGCACCAGCGGGAAGACCAGGCGCTCGTTTTCGATCCACTGTTTGCGCAAAACAACCATGATCGAGATCATCGCTAGGTAGAGGGCCAGCACGAAGGGCACCCAGAATGCCAAAGGGGGCAGCCACAGCGCCCATGGGATGCCCTGTCCTTTGGGTGCGCCTTCGTAGAAATTTTTGATCTGGTTGAAGTCGTAGTGCGGGATCATCCAATCGGGGATGAGGGGCTGCAGCAGGTCGGCCCAGTTGTTTTCGGGTGTGGCGTAGTAGATGACACTGGTGATATCGGGCAGGAGAAAGGCGGTGAGGCCCCATTCGGGAATGGAGGTGGCGACGATCCACATGATGTAGATAAGCGCCAACTCGGCCCGGCTGAGCATCCATGAACGGCGCAGCAGGCCGATAAGGGTATTGCCGACGAAGACCAAAAAGAAGAATAGAATAATGGCGGCGGGGGGGTTGAAGTACGAGGCGATCCTGGAGCCGTGCAGCACCATATTGCAGTAGGGGATAACGGTGCCGATTGCAAAGGCGCCGACGGTGCCGATGAGAAGGGCGCGCAGGCCCGGTTGCTGCGGAGTTGGTGGATTTTCGCGCAAAACTACCTGGCTTCTCGACGTGGATTTGACCGCTGGTACGGGCATAGGGTACCGCCGGGCCCGGCGGCTGTCAATCATCGTTTCAGCTATGTCGGGCTATTCCGGCTGCAACGGTCATGCTCGTGCATTCCCGGTCACCGGGGTTCGCTATTTAAGACGACATAAAGAGGGCGTCGAGCTGTTCGTGCAGCGCGGCTCTTTCGCCCGGCGTCGCAAATTCCAGCATTTGTCGCAGGAAACGGTCTCCCCCCTTGCTGCGGAACACGGCGATCTCAGCCGATGACAGGTGCGGGATGTCGCGGATTTGATGGCTGATAAGGCCGGTGATCTGTCGGTACAGCATCGGCGGCAGCTGTTGGTAGGGCATTTGCTTGAGCATGAGGATCAGCGCGTTGCGGCGGTCGACCTGTTGCGCGAGCGTATAACCGATTTGGCGGGTGTATTCGTCGTAGGGCCGCAGCCGTGCCAACTCGGCTTGGCCCCAGTGGCGGCTGGCGTCTTCGGGGGCCAGCGTCTCGACCATGGTGCGGGCAATCAGATAGTGCCCGTAGACGGTGGGGTGTAGATGCTCGGTGATCAGTTCGCTGCCGATGATGCCCTGGGGCGAGGCCGCCCTGAAGGCGGCTTCGGTGTCGCTGAGGATGACCCGATCCTTGTCGTCGGTCAGTTGGTGCAGAATCTGGTTGAAAAAAGTCGGTGCGCGAAAGGGCAGGCGGTCCATGTCGCGCGCCCGGACAAAGGCCTGTTGCGCCTGGGTGGATTGGCGCCGCTCGTAGTAATATCGGCCGAGTTCGAAATGCAAGGCGGCGCAATAGGGAGATTGCCCGAGCTTGTCCTTGATGCTTTGTTCACCCCGTAGTGCGAGGTTGGCGGTCGAGAGTCCTCCCAGTTCGGAGCAGGCCGAACGCAGGGGATGGAAATCCTTGAGGTTGGATACCAGCGTTGATAACATGACTGGGACATCGCGGTCGGCGGCTGCGGCGATGATTGTTTCCAGATTGCGGCGATAATTATCGCCTGCGGCGCGATAGGCATCGTCGAGGATGTCGACTTGGCGGGTTACTAAGTGCAGTCCGAAACGCCCCTGCGGCGGTTCGGGCAAGACGCGTCTGATGATATCGCGCAAGACGCCGTATAATCGCGACGATTGCAAGTGCATCAGGCCCCGGACCATGGTGCGATTATCGCCAAAATACACGAAGGGCGTCGTCGCCCCGTAGGGGCCGACGAATTCGTTGTGCCCAGCGTAGATCAGCAATAAATCGGGTTGGTAGGAGAGGACCTCTTCAGCAAAATCCAATAGACAGAAGGTATTGATCGCGGTTATGCCGCAATTGATGATCTCGAAGCGCTTGTCGGGGTATGCGTCGGCGAGCATGCGCTCGAGAAAATGCGGGAATGCGGTCTCGGGGGGATTGGGGAAACCGACCAAGGTGGAAGCCCCGAGAGCGAAGATCCGCACTGTATCCGGGGCTTTGTCTGCCGGGAACCGGGCGTCGAAGGGCACATGCCGCAAATACTGGGGTTGGAAAAAGCGGTGGGCGGCTAGCGGATTGATCGCGTAGGTCAGTTCCCTGTGGTCTCGGGTGGGCAGGAAGAGTCGGTTTGACGGGCCGATATCGAAAAGGCGCAGCAGGGTCTCTGCGCCGCCGATTGCGCCGAGGCTCAGCAATAGCGCCAGGAAGTTGAGTAGAATTCGGCGTGCTGGATGTGACATGATACGGTTGCTTAGTAGGCCACCGAGATCAGATGTACCTCGCTGGTATTAGACGCCGTTTCGGCGTCTACCTCGGCATCGATTTTGCACACGTAGACCCCTGGGGCGACGGTTCGTCCGTCGTCGGCCCGACCGTCCCAGGCGAATTCCTGCTGTCCGAAACCCTGTAGGCTGCTGCTCCAGATCCGGAGCCCTGCAAGGTCGAAAATGTCGATCCGGATGTCGCGCGTGGTATTTAGGTTGCCCAAGGCAAAGCGAATACTGGTCCCGTCGTTGATGCCGTCGCCGTTGGGCGTAAATGGGTTCGGTGAGATTTCGACTTCTTGCACCACGCGGGGCGAAAAAGGTACGGCAATGCTCAAGGCGGCACCTGGTCTCAGGTCGGTGGCGTCGCCGGGGTCAACCTGCTGCCAGGTCTCGGGGAAGGCCGAGTCGCGAATCGACGCGTCTACGGTGGTGCCGTTGAGCAAGATTGAGGCTCTAAAGCGCACCCGCACCAACTCGCCGGCGGCGACGATGGCCCCCTGCCGGGTTGGGGATAGGGCATTGTAAGCGGCTTCGGTCAATGCGTTGCCCTCGTCATCAAAGGGAAACTCTCCGCCTTTGCCGACTAATTTACGGAAGTAGCGGGTCTCGCCTTGCAGCGAGTCGGCTAGGCTCAGATAGGCGAATTTCTTTATGGCCTCCTGGATCACTTTGCCGTCGGCGTCGCGGCCCCGGATGGCGAAATAGAGAATATTCCCCTGTTCTTCGAGCGGTAGCCCGAGGTAAGTGAGTTCGTTGAGGATCCGGCCGTCGTTGTCGACGGGGACTTCTTCACCGTCTTGCTCTATGACCCGGTAATAGAGGCGCGTATCTTCGCCCTGCGGCTGCAGGGCGATCTTTTGCGGTAGGTGCAATAGTAGGCCGGTCCCGGTTGCGGCGGGAAAGACCTTCAGTGAATCGCCGCTGTCGGGGTTGATTAGGGCTTGGTAGCGCTGGCCGTCCGCGTTGGTAAACCAGGGGGTTATCGCGCCAGTGGCGGGGTCGCGGGATTGGCCCTGCTCGGAGAATTGTCGGTTCTCGCCGGTAGTGAAATCCTCTTCTCGGCCGAGCGAAACGTCGAGCAGTTTGATGGTTTCTATCGGGGTGGCGTCGAGCAGAATTTCGTCAAAGCGCTGGCTGATTTGGCCGCCGGGTTGGCGTTCGACAAAGGTCGGATTGAGATAGAACTCGAATTCGTGGTCTTCCCTGGCGGTGACATCATTTGGCCAGATCTCGGCAATGGTTTGGCGGGCGACCGGCGGCAGGAACTCGACATTGATCGAGCGCAGGCTGGCGGCCAGCTCGGGCGAGGTGGATAATAATCTGGCCTGAATCTGCAGGAAGCGCCGCGGGCTGGGCGAGGAGACCAGTTGGCCCGAACGGGTATAGCGCTGGCTCCAACTGCTCCAACCGCCGCCGGGTATCAGACGGTTGACGATCGGCCCTTGAAAGCTGGTGGGAAGGTTGTTGTAATCGGCTTCGGTTTTGGTCTCGCCGCCACTGCCGTAGAATTCGACGACTTCGACTAGTCGGTCGCCAGTGCGGGTGCGGATTTGCAGATCTACGATCTCCTCGTCGGGCAGGTTCGCCTCCCATGTTATGCGGCCGAGGATAACCGAACCCGGCAACTCTATCATCGGGGAGGTGAGGGTAACTTCGGACGGATGACCTTCGCCGAATAGTTGGACCTCGCGGATATTATCGCCGGTGTTGTAGCCGCCGGCGCGGCCGCCTTGGCTGGTGAAAATCTGGCTGGTCAGGTAACGCACCTGCTCGGGTTTTTCGAAGGGGCTCTCGACAGTGCCGCCGGTCTGGCGATGCATTTCGCGCCATTTGAGGCTGCCATTGGAGTCGCGCGTGCCGTCCGAGATGCGGATCACCATCTCGTCGATCCCGCTAATCTCGCCGACCATGCGAAAGTAGTCGAGCCAGAATCGGGCGCCGAGGTCCAGGATCATAATGCCGCGGTCCTCAAAACGCGGATCGGGTGACCAGATGAATTGCAGGAACTTGCTCTCGAAGCGACCGTCAAACCCGGGCAGACCGCCGAAGGTGCCGGTCAGTTCGACGCTGCCGCCGCCGTTGATGATTTCGAGGGCGATATTGTCGCCCTGGGTCCAGACTTCGACTTCGGCTAAACGGGGGCGTTCGCGGCTATAATAGAGTAGCCGGCCACGGCGTTCGGGGCTGACCTCATCGTAGATTTCTCGCGCGACCTTGGTCTCGCTGCCGGCGGCGTTGACGATGTGGTAGTCAATACCGCCCTGTTCTCCGGGCGGCAGCGCTTCGAACTCGGCGGCCGTAATGACCTTGAATTTATCGAACTTGCTGTCGGTAATTGCGATGCGCAGGTTGTGCAGTTGCTCGAAGACACCTTTGTCGTCGGGGTCCAGGTTGAATTCCACCACAGTGCTGTTTTCGACCGGGGCGATGGTGCGGTCTATTAGCGATAGGGCCGCGCCGCGCAGATCCGAGGGGGTGCCGAGCAGGCGCACTTGACGAAAGGGTTCACCCTCACTGCTGGGCAAAAAACGAAGGACCACCTTGGCAACCGGGACTAAACGGCCGAGGTCGATGTCGAGCGTCCAATTGTCCAGCGAATGGCTGTGGTATTCGACACGGCGGTCCCTGTTGGATGCCGCGTCGTAAGTGGCTTTGTCGACCCGTTTGTCTTCGCCGTCCGTATTGAGCGAGTAGAAATAGGTCGGGCCTTTTACTGCCGGCGTCAGATCGTTGTAGTCGGCCTTGGTGACCAGGGTGCTGGGTTCCCAATACGTGGTGGGATCGCCGTCGATGGTGGCGGATGCGGTTGCGACACTGGTGCCGGCTTGGCGAATGCCGCCGTGGAAATAGAACCAGATAATCGGGTCGCCGACTTCGATATTATTTTTTTCGCTCGCTTTCAGATGGAGAATCGGCACGCCAGCGACTGTCGCCGGCGCGGTGCGGATATTGAGCGGTATGGGGCGGTCGGCCCGATTCAAGTCCTTGACCAGTTTGTCGTAGGCCTTCTTGTTGCCGATCAACGTCTGGAAGCCGTCGATGTCGAGGATGGCGTTGGTTTCCCGGGATATGCGTCGCGGTGTGACGATATGAGTTATAGGGTCGATGCGTACCGCGTGTTTGGGCCGCCTCCACTGTTCCCACTGCGCCGCTAGATCGACAACCAGTCCGTCGCCGGTGAGCGCAAAGCCCTCTTGCGCGCCCGCCTGCGGTGCGCTAAGGCTTACTGTGATGAGGAAGAACAGTAAGCCGGTATACTGGTTTACGGGGCGTCTAGTCATCATCGCTCTTATCCTTGGGCTGGACGATAAGCCCCGCGTTAATTGTCTTGTGTTTCTCGGACTAGACTGGCTAATAAAGCCTCGGGCAACGCCGCGGTAAGTTGCTCTTCGTCAATTTTGACCTCGTCTCTATACTGCATATGCAGCTTTGCTAACCATTGGTCGAATCGACGTTGCTCGGCTTGTTGTAACAACATCGCCTGCGCCCTTTGTTGGGCTTGTTGAGTCGGTTCAGGTTGTGCCGGCTTTTTGCTGGCGACCTTGAAGAGAGCGAATCCCTCGC
Source organism: Candidatus Latescibacterota bacterium (assembly GCA_015660315.1). Taxonomy (GTDB): domain Bacteria; phylum Latescibacterota; class UBA2968; order UBA8231; family UBA8231. The sequence goes on along the minus strand of DQLG01000397.1, from coordinate 11,089 downwards.
GGGTTTGCACTGGCCCTTCTACGCTGCCGATTTTCGCTTGCTGCAGCGCTTGCCAAAGGTCGGGGTAGGGGATGCTATTATAACTGTGCATACATACCAACCCGTTTTCACCCCGCGGTCTGATCTCTAAATTCCGGTTTTCGGCCAGCGTCACCCATTCTTCTTCCCCCGTCAAATGCTCTTTGAGTTGTTGCGCCTCTTGTTTGTCGTGCGCGATAAGCTCGTCGAAACAAATGGACTCGGGGATCATAAAACGATCGGGGTGCGCTGCGATATAACTGTCGATTTCCGCTTCGCTGACAGCCACCTTATCGCCGACTTGCCGTTGGTAGATGGCCTTGACCAATAATTCCTCGGCGGCGCCGGCCAACCATCTGGCGGCCTTCGGTTGCTGGTGGTACTCGGCTTTCTGTGCGGCCTCTGCGAGCATCAGTTCGGGCAGGATCGTGCGGCGGGCGAAGGCTGCAATGGCGGCGCTGTCTTGCAGAGCTGCGGGATTGGTGACCTGGTGTTTTTTCACTACTTCGAGATACTCATCGACGGGGACTTGGCCGCCGTCATAAGTGAATAGCGCTGCATTTGCGGCGGGGTGCTGGCGATCGGCCTCGGTCTGGGCTTTGGCCAGCGATCTGACATTGGCCAGACCCCGTGCTGTCAACTGCCAGTTCAGTTCGTAGGCGAATAGTTCTACTTGTTGTTGTTCTATTTTTATTTTTTCGGCTTTGACCAGGCCTTTGGCGAGAAATTCGCGTTGGCTGCTCACCTCGGCCCGGCGTTCATCGATAAAACGCACTAGGTGAAAACGTGGACCGATGGGCAATGGAGCGGAAATGGCATTGCTCTGCTGGTCGTCGAATACTTGGTTGGGGATTCCTATGCTGCGGGCCATGGAGCGATTCATATACCCAAGTTTACCGCCTCGTTCAGCAACGCGCGGGTCCAGCGTGTGCTGCGCGGCCATTTCCGCGAACGAAGCGCCGGCGACTAGTTGCTGGCGAACCTTTTGCGCTTCGGCCTCGGTGCTCACCATGATAGCGGTTACTTGGCGTTCGCGATCTAGACCTTGCTCATAAAAAAAACGTTCGATATCGGCGTCGTCGATCTGTGCGCGGGGGTGCAGATCGCGTTGACGGTACAGGTTGGCGAGATACTCGCGCCGCTGGAGCAGGCCCTTAACCCGTATCGCCGGCTCTTTTGCAAGGTTCATATCGCGCGCGGCTCGCAGCATCAACTGGCGGTCGATCAGGGTTTGCAGATAGTCCTGCCGCGCGGCTTGGCCTTGTTTGGCCGGACGCAATCCAGGAAGGACATCTAACGCAAAACGACGCAATTGCTCGCCAGTGATCTGCACATCGCCTACTTGCGCGACCGGTTCCTGCGTTGCTTGTTGTTCCCGGTTCTGGCCGCATGCAGTCGCTAGGGCCAGCGCTGCCCACATCGCTAAGTATCGCCCCATACCCATATCTACACTATTATTTCTTCGCCGCAAAACCTGCTCCCTGGGGTTTTCCGCTCCGGTGTCGATGACTACATTGCGCTCGGGCTCCCGAGCCCGACATACGGCTAAAGATACATAAATATTAGGCTCACTCAAGGAAATTCGCCCTTATGGGGTTTATCGTACGCTTGTTGGCTACCATACCGTCTCACCTGCATATCGCCTTGCTCGGGCTGATATGTTATGCCAATACTTTGGGCAATGGTTTTGTTTTTGATGACTCTGCTTATCTGACCAGCGCGCTGGTCAGGAACCCGGCCATCGGTGATTTATTGCGTACCAACTGGCTGGGCTTGGATATCTACCGGCCCCTCACTTTGCTTTCGTTGGGCCTTGATTTCTCTCTCTACCAGGAAAATCCCCTAGGTTACCATCTGAGCAATCTCGTTTTGCACTCGATCAATGGCGTGCTGCTATATATGCTCGCCAGAGATCTGCTCGGCCAGGACCAGGCGGCGTTGTGGACTGCCTTATTGTATGTGAGCCATCCGATTCAGACCGAGGTAGTGGCCTGGGTTTCGGCCCGTGGCGATCTGCTGGCGACCTTGTTTTTCCTCTGTGCTTTTTTGGCCCACCGGCGCGGCTTGTGGCGCTGGCGTATCACAGCTTGGATCTTGTACGGTGCCGCCATTCTGTCTAAGGAAACGGCCGTGGTCTTGCCGGCGGTGCTTTTTTTGCACACCTGGTATCTGGAGCGACCTGAAGATAGTCGGACCGTCTTTTTATGGACCTGGATCAAGCGCAATTACGGTTATGGCGCGGTGTTACTCGTTGCGCTGGTTTTGCGTTGGCTCGCCTTAGCGGATTCGTGGGCTCCCGCCGGACCGGCTTCGACGAATTTTCTCGCGGACCTCGACACCTGGCAACGGATCGGCACGATTGTCGCGATCTTGCCGCGGTATCTTCTGTTGCTCGTCGTGCCGCGGCACCTGTCGGCCGATTATTCCTATGCGTCGATTCCTCCTGTTAGCTCATTAGTGGACCCGTGGTTTGCAGTCGGCGTGCTCAGCATCGCGGTGTTCGTCATCCTGCCGTGGTATACGCGGTCGCGCTTGTTCGGCTTTAACAGCCTGTTCTTCTGGATATGCTTGTTGCCGGTGAGCAACCTATTTGTTTTGGCACCTAGTGGTATGGCCGAGCGCTATTTGCATTTGGCGATGATTCCGCTGTCGCTGATGGCGGGCTGGGGCGGATGGCAAGGCGCCAAATGGGCGACGCGGCGTGGTGCTTGGGCCGTGATATTATGCGTTGTCGTAATGTTTGCCGTCGGCACCGTCTCTCGCAATCGGGATTGGCATAGCGATTTTAGCTTGTTCTCAGCGGTGTTGCAGCACTATCCCGAAAATGCTCGCGCCCACGACAATTTAGGTTTTGCCTACTACCAACAAGGGCAATACACACAAGCCATACACCATTATCAACAGGCCGTCGCCATCCAGCCGACGCGTTTGCGGGCGCTCTTTAATCTCGGGATGTTGTATAGTCAGTCACGGCGCTACGACGAGGCGGTCACTTTGTTCAAAACTGCACTGAGCGTATATCCAAACCATGTTGAATGCCACTTTAATCTAGGGCTGACCTATCAGAAGACCCGCCGTTACGAGCAGGCGATAGGGCATTATCTATCGGTGCTCAGTTTGCAACCGGGCCATCTTAAAACCTACTACAATCTCGGTCGAGCATATGAACGCATCGATCGCCCGGAGGCGGCTATTGCACAATACACCATGCTTATAGGCTTAGATGGCAATGCGTCAAAGGCTTATTACCGTCTGGGCGAAGTGTATTATGCTCAGCAGCGTTATCAAGAGATGGCCAGCGCTTGGACGACTTTGCTGCATTTGCAGCCGAACCACCAGGAAAGTGAGCGCATTCGTCGATTATTACAGCAGATTTCTCGGTAAAGTGTTGTTGTATGTGCTAATTGTCAAACGGTGTCTCTTTATTAGGTGGAATATTATAAATGTTAATTATTATCAGGCTTATTTATTCACTAAGATATTGATATTATTTGACTTGTCTTATTATTTGAAAAATAGATAGAAGAAACTCAAAAAAGCAAGAAAACACTTGATTTTTACTTTTGTTTTCGTTTGCTTTGATGGGGTTGTCAAATCTTGGATACAGCATTATTTGGTGAGTGTATAGCTTTAAGATCGTCGTTTTCGTGCGCTTCTCGTTCGTGTTTTTCACATTATCTCTCAAAAGGAGATCGTAGAAGATGCGTAAAATACTTTTAGGTGCAGTTCTTACCGTTGCCATGGCCTTACCAGCCTTGGCTCACTTTCCTCCGGGCGAGTTCTTTTTTGCCGTGCAGTTTCCCGATGCCAATATTCCGGTTATCGACGGCAATCACGCCGATTGGGGCGTCGTTCCGCAGGTGCCTTATGAAGTCGGCAATGATCGCTACTCCGACTCCGTCTACAGCAAGTTGCGCGGCGAGATTGATGTCAGCGATTTGAGTGTGCGTCAGGTTATCGGTTGGAACGACAATACCAACCTGATCTATTTGATGGCTGAGGTGTTCGACAACGTGCATAGTCGCGATGCTGAAACTCCCAATGCCTGGTGGGCGGATGACGCCTGGGAAATTTATATTTCCCCGACACATCCCGAGATTGAGGGCGGTGGGGGTTACGCACCGGGCCAGGAAGGTATTATCAAAATCGGTTACAACTTCTCGATGCCGCCCACCGCTGGCGCATGGGGTGGCTACAATCCTCCCTTTGATTGGGTCGTCGATCCCGCCAATAACGACGCGTGGAGCATGGCCTATACCTTCTCCGGTGAAGAGTTTGGCGAGAGCACTTATTTTTACGAAGCGTGGATCCGCCCCTTCGACTTTATTCCCGATGATGGCGATCGGGCCGCGGCCGAAGAGACTGATCTTGAAGAGGGCCAGGTCATCGCCATTAGCTGGACCTTCGGCGATTTCGATACGCCCGGTGGTGCTGCGCTTGAAGACTACCAGGGTTTCTGGTCGGTTTCACCCAATGGCTGCTGCCGCGCGGATAACGACATGGTTATGAGCGAGTTAGACGATTCAATCGCTTGGGGTGACCAGCCCACGGCTGTCGAGTCCAATAGCTGGGGCCGCATTAAGACCGAGTTCAAGTACTAAAACTCTGGCTAACGCGATCTTTGATTGCTGACTAGGATCGCTTACTAGATATTCGGTTTCGAGGCGATGGGCGGACCAGCCCATCGCCTCATTTTTTGTATAGGGAGGGAGTCCGGTTATGCAAACGCCTTTATTCGCTCTGTCTTTGCTTTGGCTTTTGGCCGGCGCGGCCAGTACCCAAGAATACGGCAACCGGCTTGGCGTCCAGCGAGGCGGTAGGACTACATTCGAACCCCAGGGAGCCGGCGTCCTTTTTGACGCAATTGATCCGGCCGTAAAAAAATGGTATATCCCGCAGGAGCTCTTCAACGAATACCGCTGGCGTCAATGGGAATACTCGAATTACGCCCGCAGGCCTTATCAGCGCTATGTCGATACGGTGTTGGAGGGGAGTTATTTCTACGACTTCTTCGGCAACTTCGTCAATCGCGGTTGGCTGATCTTCAACAATAGTCAGAGCCAACCGCTGCAGCGCGGCAACGAGCTATTCAAGGACAGTCGTTTCAATAACTGGTTCAATAGTCTGTTGGTGGCCTCCGACTCGGTCGGCGAATACTATTACGCCCTGACGATCGGCAACGGCCTGCGCACGACCCTGACGCCGATGACATTCTCCAAACCGGATTTTGACGGGGTCCAATTCGACCTGGCCACCGATAAATACATGCTCACCTTCCTATATTCGCGTTTGAGCGAATCGGGTGGCGACCAAACCAATCTCGAGGGCATCAACCGCACCAACAACACCACGCTGATGGGCGGGCGTACTACGATCCAGGTCGGGGATTTCACCACCTTGGGTTTCAATTTCGTCAACTCCCACCAATCGAACACCCTCACCGACGGTTTCGGCGGCAACCCCCTTGCGGGCGAGTTGACCGTGGACCAAAAAAATGAAGCCGTCTCCTGGATCGAACTTTTGCTCAGCGATGACTCACCGGGCGACGGCGAAGGCGGCGCGGCATTTTTCCCGGCCGGTTCGGATATCATCATCACCTACCTCGACGGCAGCGTCGACCGCGGCAAAGAGGTCGGTTTCGAACCGGTGATCGAAGGCGGGTTCCCACAGGAGGGTTTTATCTCAGCCGATGGCAACGAGCAGATCCGTCTGCGCTACGACTTTAATAGCGCTGATTTCTTGTTGGTCGCCTCGCAGGACAAATCGCAGATCCGCAAAGTCGAATTTGATATAGTGCTCGGCAACGACTATAAAGTGCAGTCGACTTCCAACCGTCAGACGGGGCGCAATAACGACCCAATTTTCTTGTTGGTCACCCGGGCCGAAGGCAATGTCAAGGACAATACCAACCTCAGCGTCGTCTCGTTCGAATACGGGCTGCCGACCGCCACGCAGATTTTCGGGTTCACGCTCGCGTTGGAGGACGTTAAGGGCTTTCACCTCTACGGCGAGTGGGATAATAGCCGCAATTACCGCAAATACCCCTATCCGAGTACCGACCAGGGCAATACCGACCACAGCACCTCGTCGGGTATATCTAACCAGCCATCGTCCGACGCCTGGATGCTCAACCTGTGGAAGCGCGCCGATCCCTATTTCTTTTTCGGCGAGGCGTTTCATATGGATCCCGACTACGCCACATCCACCTATATCAGCGAGCAGGACGGCTTTATCGACTATAATTCGGGTTATTACGAAGACCACAACCCGGGTAGGAATGAGCGTTTCCTGGTCGAATTCGTTGAAGACAACGACGACCAGGACCGGATCCCCGATTGGGGCCGCAACGACGCGCTATCGGTTGATCGGGCGGTCTTCCCGGGTTGGGACGAGAACAACGATTTTATTCCCGACTTCAACCAGAACGATAATGGCAGCGTCATCAATATTATTCCCGATTACGAGGAACCCTTCTTGCGCCAGCACGTCGACCGGCCGGAGTTTCTCTACGGCATCGACGCCAACAACAACGGTTGGGTGGACCGCTTCGAAAACGACAACCAACCGGACTTCCCCTACAAGCGCGACCGCCAGGGTTTCAATATATATGGGGGCGCGAACCTGACCCCGGAAATCCGCCTGACCGCCGGTCATATGCGCGAGGACCGGATCACCTCGAACCAGCGCAACAACGCCACCTACGGTTTGATCACCGTCGATGCCGACCACCCGACTTGGGGGCGGCTCAAGGTCCTGGAGGTGCTCAAGAGCGTCAAGGACAATATTCCCGATGACCTGTTGCAGTGGGACAGCCGCAATACGTTGCGCGACTCGCGCAACGTCGAGGTGATCGACCCGCTATTGGGGCGCGACGCGCTCTATAACTCCCTTTATGTCGGTCATACCTATTCGCCGCTCGAAGCCTTGACCATCAAAAATTCGCTTAAATACGATTTGTGGAACCAACGTCTCGATAGTGCCGAACGGGCCGAATTCGGTCTCGGCGAGGAAGAATTTTTCTTCGGCATCCTCAACAAGGCCGATTATCTAATTGAGTTGTCCAAGATACGCGTATTACCGCGTTGGAAAAGCGAGTACCGCCGTCAGACCTACGATCTGTTTAGCGGTGACTACCGCGAAGAATTGACCGAGATTTTCGGCACCATCATTGAACGGCCGATTTTGCGCCGGACCACGGTATCGGCCGGCGTCGAATATGTGTTGTTTAAGGATTTGAACGACAAGATCAACAACTTCCAGTCTTTTATTACGGCCACCCAAGTGACGAATGTGGCTGAATACCAGGGTTATGTCTTGACGACCCAGGTCGGGTTGAAGTTCGATGCGCGCGATTTCAAGGATCCGGACATCAAAACGCGTACTGTGACCGAAGGGTTTATCACCGTCTACGCCGGGCTGGGCAACTGATTTGCGTCGATGGGCCAGATAACAAAACTCGCGTCCGTCTGGGCCGCCGCCTTTGCTGCGCGTCTGCTCTATGTCGTCCAGAGCCAGCAGAGCCCCTTTTACGATTTTCCCCTGGTCGACGCCAAGACTTATGTGCAGGCGGCTACGGCGATGGCCTTGGGACATTGGGGTGGGGACGGCCAGCCCTTCTGGCAACCCCCGCTCTATCCGCATTTCCTCGGCGTGCTCTTTGCTCTTGTTGAACCTGGTTTTACCTTGCCGCGACTGGTGCAGGCGGCGCTGGGGGCGACGACCTGCCTGCTGATCTATTGGCTCGGCCGGCGGGTGTTTTCTTCTACCGTTGCGTGGTGCGCGGCGTGCTTGGCTGTTTTTTACGGGCCCTTTATTTTCTTCGCAGGGGAGTTTCTCCCTCCGGCTCTGGCGATTCTATTAAATCTGTTGGTGTTGCTGGGTCTCTTATGGGCGGTTGAGGGACCGGTGCGGCGGCTGTTCTTGCCCGGGTTGCTATTGGGGCTTTCGGCCTTGTGCGTCGCCAATATCCTATTGTTCGCGCCCGTGGCTGCCGGCTGGCTTTTGTATCTGTGTCGAGACTTGCCCGCGCGCCAGCGGTTGCTGCGCCCGGCAGTGTTGTTATTGGGCGTGGTCTTGGCCGTCGCGCCAGTTACCCTGCGCAATTATCTGGTGGGCGACGATCTGGTATTGGTTTCGTCGAATGCCGGTCTCAACTTTTATATCGGCAACAATGCCCAGTATCACGAGACTGTGGCGATCCAGCCGGGACCGGCCTGGCTGGATCTGACCAGTCGACCGCGCGTCGAGGCCGGCGTGACGAAACCCTCGGCGCAATCCCGCTTTTTCTTCGCGCAATCCTGGGACTTTATTCGCAACCAGCCCGCGGCCTTCCTGAAATTACAGTTCTACAAGTTGTATTTATTCTGGAACGGCGACGAGATCGGCCGCAACCAGGAGCTTTATTTCGCCCGCCAATATTCTTCCTTGTTGCAGATCTTGTTGTGGAAATACGGCCTGGCCTTTCCCTTCGGTCTCTTGGCACCCTTGGCGTTGACGGGTTTCGCTCTGGGCTGGCGTCGTGGTATGCTGCGTCGTCCTGAGTTTTTGCTACTCGGGTTGTTCGCGGCAACCTATATGCTGTCTGTGGTCACTTTTTTTATTAGTGCCAGATACCGTTTGCCGGTGGTTGCGCTGCTCTTGCTCTTCGCCGCTTATGGTGGCTGGGAACTCTACCGGCTGTGGCGGCAACGGGCATATGGCGACTTGCTCGCGGGGTGCAGCGCGGTGCTGGTTTTACTCGTGGTCTGCAATTGGGGGGTGGGGGCAATGGATATGGACGGTGACGCGCAGACCCACTATCGATTGGGGTATGTCTACGAAAAAAAAGGACTGCCAATTAACGCCATTACCGCTTACCACAAAGCCCTGGAACTGGACCCCGATATCAAGTGGGCTCGTTTTAACCTGGCATCGCAATACGCCCGGCGCGGCGAGTATGGCCGGGCAATCGCCGTCTACCGCGATTTTATTCGCCGTTTTCCCGATGTTGAACGGGCGCGCTTGGCCCTGGGCAATGTCTATCTGCAGACCCGGCGCTATCCAGAGGCGATAGGTGAATACCGTCGCTTGCTGACTGCACCGGGTGCGGATTCAGCCGATTTACAGGGGCGTCTGGGGTATGCTTATACCCAGGCGGGGCGACTCGAAGAGGCGGTGGAGGCCTATGGCGCGCTGATCGCGGTAAAACCCGATTCGCTGCAGGCGCGGTTTCAGTGGGGGCAGTTGCATGAAACATTAGAACATCCGGATATCGCTCGTAGCGAATACGAGAAGATCCTGGCGGCGGATCCGAGCCAGACAGCAGTGCGCCATCGGTTGGCGCGATTGCTTTTTTTCGCCGACGAGCCGCAAATGGCACGGGCGCATTTAGAGCAGGCCATTGCTTTGGACCCGCAGGCTGTTGATGCGCGCTTGTTGCTGGCGACCCAGTATATTGTCGAACGCCGCGCGGCCGAGGCGATGGAGCAGGTGCAGGCGATTCTGGCGATGCAACCGGAGCATCAGCAGGCCAATCGCCTGGTCGGCCATCTGTATATGGCACAAGGAGACACGATCAAAGGCGTCGAATACCTGGACCGCTTTACGGAGTATTATAGGGAAGGGCGTTCAGCCGAGCTTTTCAAGCAACTCAAGCAGCAGTGGGACGATAAGCTGCAAGGGCCGCAGCACTGAGTATGTGTTCAGTAGGCGACGCCGATGGTGCGGGCGCGCCGGGTCTGGCGCGCATCCCCAGCGACGGTCAGAGTGACCAGATATAGACCCGGCGGCACGATGTCACCCGCCTGGTTGCGGCCGTCCCAGGCCAGTTGCGGCACCCGCCTGGCGTCGAAGTGCCCGCTTAAGTCCGATCCGCTATAGAGCGACCTTATTAGCCGTCCAGATAAATCAAAAACCTGCACGGTTACATCAGTCGGCCGGGTTACCGCCAGGATATCGTAGCCGATTTCGGTGGTCTCGTTGATATCGTCGCCATTGGGGGTGAATAGCTGCGGCACGGCCGCGAAAGATCCGAACAAGTCGCCCTTATTGATATCGGGGCTCAAGACGGTAATACCCGAGGAGGCGGGCAGATCGCCTGCGCCGAGGAAGTCCGCATTGCCCGCGGCAATGCGCTGGATGCTGCCGGTTTGCGACGAGAGCACGGCTTGGCCCCTGAATAGGGTGCTGAACAAGAGCACCCGGCCGCTGAACTTGAGCTTCAGCAGCATTTCGCCGCCGCCCTCGGGTCTGGTGATTTGCGGAAAGCGAACGATCACATTGCGTTCGGTGACTGCTTGGATGGTAAAGGACTCGCCGGTCTCCGATTGCACCGTATAGGGCAAGGGGTGTTGTGTCCCGTCGGCTGTCTGAACTGCAGCTTGACCGTTCAAGTCTGTCACTACATCGACGTTCAGTTCCTGTTCGGTGACCAACTGGTCGGGGATTTCCCAGATCTCGATCTTGTCGATACTCAGAACCCGGGTGGTCGTCAGCAATTCAAAGGTATCGAAACCCTTGACGCCTTCGAACTCCATTTTGGCGCGCACGGCATAGGTGAAATCCACTGGCTCGAAGACATCGACTTCGCGGGGAAAGATCTCGGCGACCAACTCTTCGGCGATGGGCGGCAAAAGGTATTCGATCGCGAGCTGTTCTAATACTTTGGTCGCGTTGATCTCGCTATTGAGGAAATCCACCGAAAATTGGATGTAGCGCCTAGGCCCGGGCGAGAGAACCGGGGTGCCGCCCTCTCGTTCGCCACCTAAGTGGGGCGACGACCACGGACTCCAATTTTGCAGATCCTCTTCGATTTCGCCCTTGCCCCATACTTGCGGCGGCGTCGCTTCTAAGTTGGGCACCAGGTCCAGGTATTCGTCGCGGTCTATTTGCTCGTCGCCGTTGACCAGTGAGGTCGAGAGCTGATCGTCGGAAACGCGCTGTACATTACTGCGTTTGTAGAGTACGGGGGTTGGGTCGGTGCCGGTGCGGGTGCGGACGATAACTTGCGAGAAGTCGTCGGCCAGTCTCTTGGAGGCTACCGGCTTGCCGCTCTCCTGGCGGCCCGGTAGCACAGAGACATCGCCATTGCTAT
>DQLG01000139.1 GCA_015660315.1 Candidatus Latescibacterota bacterium | reverse complement strand
GCCGATCAGAATGGGAGGAGCGTTGAGATAGTGCGCGATCTCGATCGCGCCCTCCACCAACCAATCCGCGCATTTGGCAAGCAATAAAAAAGAAACGGCCATCAGCCCAATGGCCATCCAAAGGCTCATTGGCTCAGCTATAGATGTTATAACCTAAACTCCTATTTGCGCCGCGTTCACGGCGTAGATAAGTAAGACGAAAGCAGACGTTCGGCATTTTGATAGGTAATCTTTGCAAAAGCCTCCTCTGGCAAGGCTAACTCGAGCAAGAAGTCCATTAAGCTGGTGTCGAAGTAGTCCCTACCAAAAAGCAATTTATCCTGGAATTCGATGAGAAAATCCCGGCCAAAACCTCGATCACGCTTTAGTGCCTTTAAACCCGACCCAGCCGAAAGATCGGCATAGAGATTCGGATATGTACGCATAATCTCGCTCAAACGCCCTCCAGGCAATACGGGCCCATCGGGATAACTCGCTTTGTCATAGAGATCATCCCCACTGATATGCGCCCAAAACCCAGGCGCATGGCCGATAAAAGCGGTTTGCGGACAAGCGACGATCGCTCGTTCGAACGCGTCGAGACTGCCGCCATACCACCAGTTCGGCCGCGGATAATTGCCGCGACCGTGGTCGATCGGATAATCGAGGTGGATTGTTATAGGCAAGCGCATTTGACCACAAGCCTCATACAGACGTAGCGCATCCGGATCATCGAATGGCAAACGCACCTTTAGTTCGGAAGCTACGCGAACTCCGTGGATCTCCACGGCGGCCTTGAGCCGATCTATGGCATCGGGCCGCTTGGGATGCGGCATATAGCCCAATATAAATCGATCGGGGGCCTCCCTCCCTACCGCCAATACATCTTCTAGTGGAATCCCATGCCCCGCAGGGGGCAATACGGCATGATAGGAAGGCGAATACTCATCTTCAGGCACCTCCCAGGAAAACAACCACATTTGGTCGATCCCCTGTTCATCCATATTACGCAAAATTTTCCCTGCGTTAAAGCCGTGCCAATTAGGGTGATTATGAGCATCTATAAGCATATTATTTTATTAACCTTACAGAAAATTAATGAATATTGAGACAAGCACTAGCCCACGCCCTATGATATTCCCGCATAAGAAAGCTGTCAAGATAAAGACCGATCTTGCCGATAACACGAAGACTATTTAATACCATGTACTATAATTTATTTGATTTTTTGTGATCTATATCACATTTTTATACTGCGATTCACCGATATCTTATAGTAGAGCTAAGACGGGTAACACTTTGGAGCGAGGTATCCCCCCATGTTAGACCACTTCCTAAATAACCTGCTGCAAATCGTCATCGTAATCGATGTTTTGGGTGCGATTGCCTATTTTGCCCTTGGCGCATTAAAAAAGAAAAGGCGCGGGCCAATCCCCATCGATCTAAAAGGTCCAACGCTCTGGCAGCGCCTCTTTACCCGTAGGCAACAACAGACCGCCAATGCTTCAGATAAGGACTTTGCGCAGCTTCACCGAGTCCTCTACGGCTTTCAGGATGGTTTAGCCTAAATATTTTTTGCACATCTATCCTCCCCCCTTGTGAACGGCCTAACTCTAGGTCAGTTTCCGATTACCAACCTTTCCAGGGTGGAAGCCGGATGCGCAATATTTAAGCGCGGCAATAATATCGCGTTTTTTTTGATTTGATATGTAATATTTATTCTTATTATTAAATTTATATTATTTCATATTTGTCTTATATTATAATATATAAGAAAGGAATTTATAAATGGAACTTGCAGATTTAAAAAACCAGAAAATCATGCTGGCCGTATCCGGTGGCCTTGATAGTTGCACGATCACCCACTGGCTTGTAGAACAAGGGGTCGAAGTCGTAGCCTATACTGCAGATCTCGGCCAACCGGACGAGAAGAACATTGAGGATGTGCGGGACCGCATGCTGGCCAGCGGCGCCTCTGAGATGATTCTCGAAGACCTCATTGATCCGATCTGTCGGGTCGGCCTGCAACTCGTACAATCCCAAGCCCGCTATGAGGGCGGCTATTGGAATACTACCGGTATCGCCCGTCATGTTACAGTTGCGGGCATGCTGCCGCATATGCAAGAGCGCGGGATTCACATCATGGGCCATGGCGCGACCGGGCGGGGCAACGATCAGGTTCGTTTTCAATTGGCGGCTCAGATGCTCTCGCCACAAATCGAAGTCTATGCCCCCTGGCGCGATCCGGCCTTTCTCGCATCCTTTGGCGGCCGCAAAGAAATGATCGATTATTGCCAAGGGCACGGCTTGCCGATTACCGCGACGCACGACAAGCCCTTCTCCACCGATGCCAATATACTCGGGCTGACTCATGAAGCCGGCCAACTCGAAGATCTCACCACCCCGGTCGCCCTGATCGAACCCGGTATGGGCACCTTCCCGCAATCAGCACCGGACACCGCTGAGGTGTTCACTGTGCGTTTTGCAAAGGGAGATCCCGTTTCGATAAATGGCGAAGCGATTAGCCCCCGGCAAGCGATCGAGCAAAGCAACGCCATCGGCGGCAGGCACGGGATCGGAATCGGCTTGCACGCGGTCGAAAACCGCTTTGTCGGCATCAAATCACGCGGCGTCTACGAGGCACCAGCCCTCGAATTACTCGGTCAATGTTACGAATACCTGCTGCAATTAGTGCTCGACCGCCGGGCGCGCAAAATCTTCAGCCCGATCTCGGCATTTATTTCAGAACAGATCTATCAGGGGTACTGGTTCGACACCGCCACGCAAGCCAGCTGGAAACTAATCGAACATCTCAACGGGTTGGCGACCGGCACGATTTCTGTATCGCTTTACAAAGGCCAGGTTGCCTTCCACGCCGCCAATGATATCCCCCACTCGCTCTACAGCGAGGACACGGCCTCAATGGAGGATATCGGCGACTTTGACCACAAGGATTCGGAAGGATTTCTCGGTGTGCTCGGCGTCAGCGCCAGGGCACTGAATCAGGCGGGGCAAACAACGCTTTAATTCGCACATACGACAACATAAAAAAGGACCGAGGCCCGATGAGGTCCTCGGTCCTTTTTTATGCCAGTAAATCTTCGGGGCGCTCCGGAAAACCTTCCACCCCACGCGAACGGTCAAATTGGTAAATCCGCCGCAATGGCCGTTCGGCATAGGGAAAAACCTTGATATCCCCCGCCAACAACCCCAACTCGCCAGCGGGATTATCCAGCGCTCTAACTGCCACTTGGCGCAAATGACGCGCTTCATTGGGATAGATAAGCAACAATTGATTGAGTTCTTGAGGGTCGGCCTCGATATCGAATAATTGCTCGCGCCCGCCATTGGCCATAAAGACATACTTCCACTGGCGGTGGCGCACCATGACCTTAAACTGCGGCGTTCCCGGTTGGCCATAATAACCAAACAAATACTCGCGCGCTTCCCCCCCACCTTCCGCAATAGCTAAAAGATCACAGCCTTCACGTACATCCAACGCCCCAGCAGCACCGGTTGCAATCGCAAATAGATCGGTCAAACAAGCCAAGTCTGCACTTTTTGTGTCCTTGGGTAGACGCTTGGGCCAACTCAACAAAAAAGGCACGTGGCAGGAGACCTCAAAAAAGCTCTCCTTCTGCCAAGCCCTATGGTCGCCCAGGTGGTCTCCGTGATCGGAAAAAAAGCAGATTAGCGTGTTGTCGGCGTCATCACGCGCATCGACCGCATCAAGAATACGCCCCAGGCACTGGTCGATATAGGTAATTTCGCCATAATAACGGGCCTTCAGCACCCGCGCATGACTGTCATTGATATCATCGGCCCAAATCGCGTGGTTCATCCAGGGAATCTGCTCGTCCATATGGTCAATACTTAGATCCCCACACACTGGATTCGGCATGCGATCGGGATCGTACATGCGATTGAATGGAATGGGTGGGGCCAAGGGCGGATGGGGTCCTATAAAAGAAACGAAACCGAAATAGGGTTCCTCGCCGGCGCGCGCAATCTGCTCGACCGCCCTGTCGGCGGCCCAAGCTTCCACCGTCTGCTCAGCCGGCATCGCACTCATCTGGGGCATATAGTACATCTCGGTGCGCTCCCCCATCAGTCCTTCGATAAAATCATAGGCAGGATGCTGCTCGGCAATAAATTGCGCATAGGCATCGCCCTTGCGCCTTTCTGCATTGCCATAATTCTCCTCACTACGCAAATAAGTCTCATAACCGAGATCTTCTTCCCAGGGATTGGCGTGAAACTTACCGATACCAAAAGTGCGATACCCGAGGTCCCGCATCGTCCGGGCCAAATAGGGACCGCAGCGCTCGGGAATTGACTCTGCCTGACCTGGCGCCGGAGGGGCGATACCATTGGAGAAGACACGCGTCGTCGGCGGCTCGCAACCGGTGCGGATGGTATAGCGCGCCGCAACGCAAACCGGGCAGGTCGAATAGGCGTTGGTAAAGGCCACCCCACGTTGTGCTAAACGATCGAGATTCGGGGTGTAGATATGCTCGTTGCCCAACGCCCGTATCGCATCATAGCGGTGTTGGTCGGTCATGACATAAAGGATATTAGGTCGGGGGATACTGGATTCTCTCTTATTTGGTTTTGTCATCTAGTCTCGCACCTTTGATCTTAACATTAACGAACTAAATTACTCAATCGAGCCCATCCTGGACGGACCAAAGTGTTTATAGAGAAGCAGCGGTGGTAATCGAGTGCTTCGATATGAAGCCTTTGCGATCTGTTGGCAGTCGCTTAATGATTGGAAAGCCACGTAAGAAACGCCCCTCTTTGCAGAAAGAGGGGCGTTTCTTACGAAAACCATGCCGACGAATGATTTTCATTCGTTGTCGTGGTCGTTCTCCTCGGCGTCGGTTTGGCGATTGTCCCAATAGTCCTGGCTTTCGCGATCGAGCGCCTGATATTGCTCCCCTAACGCCTCATGTCGCTGTTGCTCAGCTTCGTCAAGCGCTTGCCAGGCATCAGGATTCTGCCCACCGCCGTTGTTTTGCAGCTGTTCGCGTTTCTGCTGAAACTCTTCTTCAATCGCAATACGCGTCTCATCG
>DQLG01000715.1 GCA_015660315.1 Candidatus Latescibacterota bacterium | reverse complement strand
TGATGGCACGCCAGTCGAACCGGGGCCGGAAGAGGCGGTGCATGTTTTGGAATCGATCATCGGCTTTCACGCCTCGCACGGCAAAAATTCCGCCTGGGTCGAGTTGCCGTTGCAGGGAGCCGACCGCGAAATATCCGTGCGTATGGGTTGAGGAGCAATATGCAATGCAGAAAGCGATTACCGTGTTGATTTGCGGCGGTCCCGGGACGGTTAAGTCGACGCTCGCGGCGGCGTATTTTCTTCGCGAGTGTATCGGCGAGACCGCAACACTTTCCGTCGATTAGTTCTACGCGATGTTCGACCCGTATTGGCAAGGGAAGAATCGCTACTGGTGGGTATTAGCGCTGCCCAATGGTTTCGTTGCTGCGGCTTGTGTTTTTGTCATCGCGGGGTGCGGGCCGTCGTGATAGAGAGGGCAACGGGCTCTACCGGCGGCGGGCGATCAATGAGGCCTGGCGGGCTCTGAGTGAACTCAGCGAGGTCTATCATGTTATGCTCGATGCCCGCGACGATATTGTAGCTGAACGCGTGCGCTAGCGTAGCGATTTAGACCGGCGTACTCAGAAGGGGGTCAAGGAATGGCTGAAAATGATGGCGGGAACAACGCGGGGTTTGGCCCCTGCGGAAGATCCAGTTGTTGAGCAAGTGGAAGGTCAGCGACACGGCAAAGGCTCCAAAGCGGGTCCTTGACCACAACAGCAGGGGGGCGATAAATAGATCGAGGCCGAGTCCTCCGAAGATGAAAAAGGCGGCCAGTCACTCCTCCCCTACATAGGGGCCGATAAGCCAATAGTCCCCGTAGGCTGCAAGCCAGAGCGCATCGGCTCGCCGTGCAGCCAGTCGTAGTTGAGCTTGGCGAGGCCACCGAAGAAGTAGACGATGGCGATTTGCCCGCGCAACAACCACAGCGTCCAGACTGGAACGGTGCCATCGGATTTCACCCACCCCCGCCACGAATCGATGGAAAAGGTGCGGTGGGCCGGGATCCAAATCATCAAGAAACTGATCAAGCACAGCAGGTAGAAGTGGTTTTGGTAGGCGGCTTTTTCGGCGAGGAAAGTATAGGTGAAACCGAGAAAGAGCAGGGTGCTGGTGAACCGGTAACAAAGCCCTAGCGCGACGCAGATCGATAAGACGCCCAAGACTGCGAAGAGCAGGTGCATGCCTTGGCCGGCAAAGTCTGCACCCATTCAAAACCGTAGTATTTAAAATGGATACGCGGGGCGGCCCAGATGTGCTCGACGGCTTCGCCGCCTAGGTGCAGGGCGATATCCACGAACATCACCAGCCCGAAGACGATACGGAAGAAGGCGGCGCAAGCCCCATCGATGGGTTGAAAGAGGGCGGAGAGACGCAAGTGCGATAATCGACTGGTCGTCGTCATTGTTCTAAGATCGTACGAGTAGGACTTGACCTACTGTGTGGGTGGGGATGTCGTGCGCCGAAATATAATGCGCCGGAGCGGCGGCTGGCTAGGCGGTAACGGGCGATGAGTTTGTCGTTGGACATGGCGTTTCCTGCGTTTGACCAATGGGGGCGGGTGACCGTATCGTATAGTTATACTGATTGGATATCATACGAGCAATAGCTTTATGAGGGAAATATGACTGAGGTCGAATCTGCTGTCGAAGCGCAAGAGGCGTCGACCTTCTCGCTAATCGACTGCGACGTACACAATTATCCCAATTCCATTGAGGAGCTGATGCCGTATTTATCGGCCAGGTGGCAGGCCTATGTGCGGCAGTCGGGTTTCAGCGGTCCGGGCGGTCCCACCTATCCTAAGGGTTTTGCACAAGCCGCGCGCCGCGACGCGTGGCCTCCCTCCGGACTCAAACCGGGCGGCGACCCCGATTTTGCCCGCGAGCAGTTGCTTGATGAATGGGGCATCGACTTGGCGATACTCAACCCGCTCTACGGGATGACCGCCTTGCACAATCTCGATTTTGCCAATGCGCTGATGCGGGCGGTCAACGCATGGACTGCTCATACTTGGCTCGGCAGCGATACGCGGTGGCGGGGTTCGATCGTGGTTAATGCCAATGATCCGGAAAACGCCGCGGCGGAGATCAAGCGGGCCTCGGCTGATACGCGTTTCGTACAGGTGCTGTTGCTAGTGCGGTCGAGCGCGCCCTATGGCAAGCGGCAGTTTCGCCCGATCTTCGCCGCTGCTTGCGAGGCGGGGCTGCCGGTGGGTATCCACTTCGGCGGCAGTGGCAATCCGATCACCGCCTGCGGTTGGCCCTCTTATTATATCGAAGACCATACCGCGATGAGCCAGGCCTTTGAGGCGCAGTTAGTCAGCATCGTCTGCGAGGGCGTGTTCTGCGAGTTCCCCGAATTGCGCTTAGCGCTTATCGAGGGGGGCTTCGCGTGGTTGCCCGGATTGATGTGGCGGTTGGACAAAAATTACCGGGGTTTGCACAGCGAGGTGCCGTGGTTGAAGAAGCTGCCCAGCGAGTATATCCTCGAACATTGCTGTGCGACTACGCAGCCGATGGAAGAGCCGAAAAACCCGCAACATCTTATGCAGCTTATCGAGATGATCGGCCGCGATGAGTTTTTGTTGTTCGCCACCGATTACCCGCATTGGGATTTCGACTCACCCGACCGAGCCCTGCCCCCGGTCATCGCGGGCGATTTGCGCCAGAAGATCGTGGTCGACAACGCGGTGGCCTTCTATGGTTTCTAAGGGGGTCGATCTTGGGGCGGTCGAAGCCTTCGCTGACGGCGCGGTGCAGCGGGTCGAGGCGGGCGGGCGGGGGTTGGTGGTAGTGCGGCACGGCGATGTCTTCTACGTGTTGCGCGATATCTGCCCGCACCAGGGCGCCCGGCTTTCGGACGGACAGGTCACCGGTCAGGTGGCCGAGTGCGGTTTGGGAGGCGAGGCTGTTTTAGAGCGCGACGGAGAAATTCTCGTTTGTCCATGGCACGGCTGGCAATTCGATTTGTGCACTGGCCGCTCGCTCGTCGATGGCGAAAAAAATCGGGTGCGGTCTTATCCGGTCCGAATCGCGGCGGGGCGCGTGCTGCTCGAGTTGGATTGAAGGTTTTTTAATCTCTGGGCATAGGAAACTTCACTGGGGTATTTCCCTGTTGTTGCGATTGCAGGATGCCGAGCAGTAGTTCGACGACGGTATGCCCCGCGCGTCCGGGTGAAACGAGTTCGCCGCCCTCGGCGACGACTTTCACTAATTCCTGCATGCCGGCGGCGATTCCGTGGACCGTTAGTTCGGGCACCTCGATTGCCGAGGACGTTTCCCCTTGGTATAGCGTGCCCTGTTTTTCACTGGCCAGGACGATGCGGCCGGTTGCGCCGACGATCTCGGCTTGCGGTGTAAAGAGCGTAGTGTTTTTTGATCCTCCGATGTAAAATCCTTTCACCCCATTCTCAAAGTGGATATAGGCGTTGGCGGCCGGTTCGGTGGCCGGGTCGTGGCCGCCGTCGCCGCGATATTCCGTATAGTCTTCGTAGCCCGGTTCCAAATCGCCCACGACCCAGGCGGGTTGCGCGTCGGCAAAGTAGCAGACCGTGTCGAGCAGATGGGTCCCGTTGCGGAATAACATGGCGCGGGGGCCGGTGAGCGTGCCGATGACATATTGTAGCGGACCGATTGCGCCCTCGGCGATTAACTCTTTGCTGCGGCGCCACAGGGGCCACCAGCGGCGGGTGTGGTCGACGGAGAGCAAGGTGTCGTTGGCTGCACAGGCAGCGATCATGCGGTCGGCGTCGGCCAGGGTGGTGGCGAGTGGTTTTTCGCAGAAGATACCTTTGACACCAGCTTCGGCCGCGTCGACGACCAGGTCGGCATGGCGGTGGTCAGAGGTGGCGACGGTGACGATGTCCAGCTTTTCATTCGCCAGCATTTCGCGGTGGTTTTTATAGCCGGTAATGGTCTCGTCCGGCCACTGCGGTATAAAATCGTCGAGGGTTTGCTGGTCGAAATCGCAGGCGGCGACCAACTGCGCTTGCTGCGAGCCGACGATGCCTTGCGCGTGGTAGACGCCTACGGGTCTGCAACCAATAACTCCCGCTTTGTTCATGTTGTGTTCTCCTAGTTGATTCGATTATGGGGCGATGTGTCTGCAATGCTTAGTGGGCGTGGACATTGCATCATAGATGCAACAAATGTCTAGCGTTGTCGCCGAGGATCTGGCG
>DQLG01000411.1 GCA_015660315.1 Candidatus Latescibacterota bacterium | reverse complement strand
TCCCACCACGCCAGCACTACCGCGGCTCGTACGTGTCCGACCCCACCAAAGCCAACTCCTCCACCCAAATATTCCGATAACAGACCAAATCCCCGTGGTCCTGTAACAACAACGGCCCCGCCTCATCAATTGCCTCATCAATTGCCGCTCCCGTAACCCCGGGCAGTTCGACATTATTGTGTATTACCTGCCCATTTTGTAATACCGTCAACCGCGGTCCTGCGTCCCCGTCCCGTGGCCCGCGAAAAAACACATCGTAGCTCTGCCATTCCGTCGGCGGCTTGCAAGCATTGACCAATGGCGCGCATTGATTGTAGATCGCACCGCAATCGCCCATGCCCGGGATATCGAGTCCATAGGAGTCGAGCACCTGAATCTCGTAGCGCCCTTGCAGAAAGACACCGCTATTGCCCTTGGCCTGACCACTGGCCTCGGGCATATCGGGGCAACGAAACTCCAGATGCATATAGAAATCATTAAAGCGCTGCCGCGACATAATATCGCCGGTCTTTGGCACAACATGCATGACCTCGTCTGCGACCTTCCACCCGGCGGGCTGCCCGTCGCGAGTGGTCCAATTGCTCAAGTCGGCGCCGTTGAAAAGACGAGTAGCGTGGGCGGATGGGGCGAGTTCGAACGTATCCATGAGAACCTCTTTATCTTACTAATGCGCAAATCAAGTAGGTGAAATAAAAATGACTCGACCTGTTCGGCTCAACCCTGCGCCGGCTCCAGCCCCAACAACAGCAACATAAACGTTTTGTGCCAGTAGGCGGTATTGACATAGGGATTTTTCTCCGACGGCCAATTTTTCCAATAGGTCTGGTTATGCGGTATCCGATGGTAAAACTGCAAGAGCGGTACCGCCGGTAAGTTGGGCAACCAGACGCCCAAGGCCTGGTGGAAAAGCGCCGCCAATTCCGGGTCGGCGGGATCGGTTTTGCCCATCTCGTCGACGACCCGGTCAAATTCTTCGTTCTGCCACCGCCAGAAATACGGCGTTGGCGTTCCTGTCGGTTGCACGAATTGGCTGTGGTAGAGCCTGAGCGTGAAGTAAGGATCGCGCACGCTGCCGCCATGACCAAAAATAAAGGCCTGGGCGTGGCCCGAACTCATCCGCGTGTAGGCGTCCGAGGTGCTTCTGAAGCTCGCGTCGAAACCGGCCTGGCGCAGTTGCTCGACGAGCACCGGCGTGAAGTCCATCATAAACGCGAAGATATCAATGACGATCTTGAAACGCTCGCCGCCCTTGGCCCAAAAACCGTCCTCGTCCTTAGCCCACCCCTTGCGCCGCATGATCTCGGCCGTCTTCTCCCTATTGAAGCTGTCGACTGGATAGCGTTGCAAAAGCTCTTTGGTCGTATCGGTGTACTTTTTTAGCACCGGAAAATCAGGAAAGGGCAACACCGTAAAGTCGCCCGCGTTCTGCATACCGATTTCAACTAATTGTTGACGGTTTATCGCGTGGTTTATCGCCCAGCGAATCTCCGGGTCATTAAAGGGCTCTTCGAGATTGTTAAAACCCAACGAGACCGGCCACCAATCTAGATAACCATAGGGTGGCTCCCTATCGCTCCAAGTCGTGATGTTGGGGTTGTGATCGAGGATCGTGCGCACATTGGCCGGCAATAACGTACCGCAAATATCGAGATCGTTGGCGAGCATATTCTGCACCCGCTTGGACTCTTCCCTACGCGGCAAAAAGATAACGCGCTCAACCTTGGGCAAGGCATGAAAGCCGGTCTTGACCGCCCACCAATCTTCACGCACGTCGTAAAACCGTTGCTCAGGCGTCGACAGCACCATGCGATAGGGTCCGGAAACTACCGGCCAACCGCGCGCCACATCCAAATTCTTAAACGTCTTGGCGTCCTGGCTCTCCCAGATGTGTTTGGGCACGATGGGAATGCCATTGTCGAAGTTGTGCGTAAAATAGGAAAATACAAAACGTGGGTTGGGCGCCTTGAGCGTAATGTGCGCCGTCAGGCTGTCCACGGCTACGGCCTTGTCGACCCACTTGTCCATATCCACCGAGAAGAGCAACTCCGGCGCATTGGCCTTGAGCATATTGACGGTAAACACCAGATCGTGCGCCGTCCACGGCATGCCGTCGCTCCACTCGACACCGGGCCGGATCTTGATCTCAATCTCGGTATGGGCCGCGTTGTAGCTGTGGCTCTCGGCGATCCACGGAGTGATCTCGCCGTTTTCGCTATAGGCGTTGTAAAAATAAAGCGGTTCGTAAAGAAAATTAAAACCGGTCGTCGAGGTTGCTCCCGGCAGGTAGGGATGCAACGAATCAAAGTCCCCGAATTGCCCGGCGCAGACATCGTGCAGGCAATCCGAAACAAAGGTCCGATTGCGCGGCACCTGTTTCAAACTACCACCGCTCGGCGCCCCTACCCCCTCCTCTGAGCCACCACAAGCGCCCAAGACTAGCACACTCAACAAGACCAATAAACGATTTATCATTCCTTTACATCCCATTTATGCGCGTTGATTACAGAAATAACGGAGAGTCTCTTGAGGGTGTCCTCGTGAGCGGGTTGCAACATCGGATCAGACCGCCCCTCAAAGCCCGACAGAGGTGTCGGATGAGAATGAGCGCGAGGGCTCCTCAAACGACCTATTCACCGGCAACATCGACCCTACAACGCCACAGATCCTACAACAATTCCATCGTCCCATCAAACAAAAACCCCGCCAAATATCAATCTGGCAGGGTCTTACGCAAAAATCTGTCGCTTTATTCTACGGTCTCTCAATCGGGTGCGTCGTCCCTTATGCGATCAGATCAATCTGGGATGCCGATCCGCCGCCGGAGGGCGGCGGTTGCACCTGTTGCACCGTGTCGATCAGGCTCATCGCCGCCTGGGCCTGGGCGTCCAGGCCCTTTTTGACCGCGCTGATCGACATCGCATTCTGCGTGCGAACCTGGCTCATGGC
>DQLG01000351.1 GCA_015660315.1 Candidatus Latescibacterota bacterium | reverse complement strand
GCAGTCCATAGGCCATCAGGAGCGCGCCGGGCACATAGCTATCGTTCATCATCACGAAAGTCACATAAGCGAAACGAGACGTGCCGTCTTCCCGTTTCATGTTATCCGGCATATTGATAGAGATCATAGGTGTCTTCTATTCGTATTCATCGTCTTTCCGTCAAATAAAGCATCCTGTCTATTTCCCACCCACATTCGGTTTTTCGCACAGTTTTGCCCACGGCAATCCGCAGCTCTCGATCAAACGAACTCGGCTCACATAAAAAGTGCGGCCCAATCCCGCCAATCGCGCATTACATTGTTTGGTTGCTCCTCGCTGCGCACCACAAAACCCGGCACATTCGCCCGCCCCGTAGGTTTACGCGAGTCGCAGTAGCGTAAATCCAGGCTCCAGCGGGTCACATCTGAGGTATTGTGTACCGAGCGATGCATCGTGCGGCTCTGGATCAGCAGCGCACCGCCCAAGGGCAACGGGCAGTCGACCACCTCGTGCGCGGGCAGGTTCTCCTCGCTCACGCCATCATAGCCGTCGCTTTTTTCGTGCGGCAACACAGGCCAGCGATGGCTGCCGGGAATCACCTGCAGCGCGCCGGTAGCCATCGGCGCATCGACCAACGGAATCCAGAAGTTGAGCATAAAGGTCTCGTCGGCGTCCCGCTCCAGATAACCGAGGTCCTGATGCCAGGGTACCACCGTCTCCGGCTGGTCGGGCAACTTCGCACGCAGATTGTACTGCGGGTGCGCCAGGACCTCCAGGCCAAGCACCTGCTCGGCCACCGCGACGACTGCCGGCTCGGTCCACACCGCGAACATACCTGCCGTACGGTGGTGCTTACCATGGCCTACATGCCACAACTCCGCACGCGACTGTTCATCGGTAGCCGCCGCGCACAACCGCGTCAATCTCTTTTCGAAGGGCAAGCCTTCGCAGAGATCATCGAGCTTGCCCTCTGCGGCCAACGCCCGAGCCTTGGCGTCGATATTCGCCTCGATTTCCGCAATCAGGGCAGTAAAAGCGTGCGTCGGGATTAGCTGCTCGACCGCCACGTATCCCTCATCCAGATAGTGCGCAAGCTGTGTTTTAGTAAGTGGCAATGCTCTTCTCCAGGTACCAATGCTACATAAACCGTGTTTGAAATAATCGCACGTTCTTATCCATAGCGAAACTGCGCCGACCAGCTTTCCATTCGTTGGTCCTCGTGGCGCATGCGCCAGCGCAACAAGCGCTGGCAATAGGCCAGTGCCGTCGCCGCATGTTCGGGCCGATCCGCCAGATTCTCGAACTCGCCCGGATCACTTTTCAGGTCAAACAACAATGGCGGCACGCGCTCGTCAGCGAAGTGCACATACTTGTACTCGGCGTCGCGGACCACCCAGAGCAGATGCTGGTCCATATCGGTCTCCGGGTCGAGCTGACGCGCAGCAGAGCGATAGTCAAACTCGTAGTGGATCTCGGTGCGCAACGCGTGATCCTCGTCGCCACGCACCGCCCCCATCAGACTCTTTCCCTGGAAACGGCCCGGCACCTCTACACCCAGCCATTCGAGCACCGTCGGTGCCAAGTCTATCGCCTCGACGAAGCCGTCGTGGGTTTGGCCAGGCACGGCTCCGGGGTCGCGCACGATACAGGGGGTATGCATCGCCCCGTCAAAGAGGTTACCCTTGCCAACCATATAGTGGTCGCCGAGGTATTCGCCGTGGTCGGCGCTAAAGACGATCAGCGTATTGTCCCATTGCCCGGTCCGCTTCAACTCGTCAAAGACCAGTCCCAAATTGTCGTCGAGCTCGCTGATCATGCCGTAGTAACAGGCCATAAAATCCCGCAAATGCTGTTCGTCTTTGTGTTGCCCTTCGCCGATCGCCGCGCGGACAAAGGGATGCGGGTGATCTAACTCCTCCGGCTGTCTGGCTGCAGTGGGCATATCCGCCGAATCGTACATTTCGCTATAGGGTTCACAATTGATATTGGGCGGGTGCGGCTTGATATAGTTGAGACTCAGAACCCACCCTTTTTCGTTATCGTTTTCGCCGCGCGTACGGATATATTCACGCGCCTTGTCGGTGACAAAACGACACTCGCTGTGCTCGGCCTTATAGTGGGCCGGGAAGTGGCAGGGCAGGTGTTCGCCGGGCCCCTCTTCGGGCACGTTGGGGCTGTGGATGGCGGCGTGGTTGAGCAACTCGTCCGGATAACCCTGCTCCTTGAGCCAGGCGAAATACTCCACACTGTCGTACTCATGATAGTAGACCCGCTCAAAACCGGGCAATACATTCGCATAGTCCAGCTCGCGCAAACGCCGGTCGCCGGGCGGCAGCACCGCCGGGTCAACCGTATAGTCGTTATAGCCGATCAGCCCCGGGTCGTAGCCGGCCTGTTGCAACGCGTAGCCATAGTTCTCTTCCGCATCGCGCAACGGGGTCTGGTTGTTGATCGAACGCGTCGAACACAGATAGCGGCTGGTATAGATGCACGCCCGACTCGGACCGCAGGGCGCGGCCTGGTTAAAACAATTGCGGAAAAGCGCGCCCTCGCGTGCCAACTGGTCGAGGTTCGGCGTTTGCACCACCTCGTTGCCGGCCACGCCCAGGCAATCAGCGCGAAACTGGTCGGCCAAAATAAACAGTACATTGCGTGCCAAATTAGGTCCCCTTTTTTTGCAGCCACCGGCGAATTCGTGCCGAGGTCGGCAAGTACAGCGCCGTGTTGAGCAACATGACCGCCAGCCCGAGGAAAACCCCGTAGTAGACGGGCGGTATGAGCGAGAGGTGCGTGCGCAGGCAGATCAACAACCAGGCGACCGCGCCGATTAAGGCACCGCCTTCGACAATCCCGGCCTTGGCCAACAACGCCGCGCGCACCTGGCTGAACACCTCGCCCTCGCCGTCGATCTTGTGCAACTTCCGTATGAAAACCTTGTTGGATAACAGAAAGAGCAATACGGAAGCCACCATCGAAATATAGGCTAGCGTCCCAGCGAACGACGGGACCGTCTGCCCTGCGCTGCGCATACCGAGGATAAAACCGACCGTAAAGAGCACCACCACGCCCGCCGTTATCACGAAGTAGATAATCTGCAACGGCAACAACCGCTCGGGCTTAAACTGCGTCGCGAGCAATTCTTCTATTCGCTCTCTTTCCATCAATCTCTCCAGTTACCTGCATTTCCATCCGACCTCTCACCACCTGCCGCCACAAAAAAGCGGTACACGCACTCAAGCGCCCTCGCGAAAAGCCGGATAGTAGGGCATATCCTCGACCTCGCCCCATGCCTCGCGCAACTTCACGCCCGCCAGATCGACCCAACGGCCCAACGCCTCCAACTGGCCGTATTCTTCAGTCATCCGCGCAAAGAGATAATAACGCAACAATACGCGTTGTCGATAAGTGGCGATGCCCCATTCATTGTCTCGCTCCATCTGCCCGGGCCACCAACTGCCGATCGCGCCCTTCGCGCAGGCGAACGCTACGGCCTGACGATACAGCGCGTCGTCGCCGGCTTCCGGGCAACCCGCGACCAACTCGTTGCGGTACTCATCCTCCATGCGCAGTGGAATATGTCCGGGGATCTGATTAACGCACCAACAACTGGGAAAAAGAATGCGGCCATAAGTGCCGTCGATCAGCGCGTGCCGGTAGGCGCCGCTTCCAAAACCCAATAGTTTGATCTGACCGTCCACCCACAGCCCCTTGTCCGGACAAGGGTCATCGTGCACATAGGCCGTGAAGGGCCCCGGGGTTTCCAGCGCCGCGATGCAATCGTCGATCTGCTCGTTGACCTCTGGACCGATGCCGATATCCAACATTTCTTCCAGTTCCCGCGTCCTCACCCGCAGCCAGCTCAGGCTGTATGGCTTCGTCGGTCCCAAAGCCTCGCGCCTCTCCGCGAACAACGCCTGCTTGCCAATAGTCGACGCGTGCATTCGCCCTAACGAGATCGCCAGCTGTATCAGTCCCTGTTCCGCCTCTTGCTCATCGTCACCCAACAGGATATGATCCAGCCGCCGCGGCGACCCCATGTCCTGCATCACGAAGAGCCCGGCCTGCCGATCTCCCCCATAACACCGAGGCGTCGACGACATGCCCTCCGACACCTCGGTGAGGAATTCCAAACCTGCCCAATCGTTGAGCAGCCCGATCGCTGGGTTCTCTGCCACATCCGGATCATATGCCTTACCGTCGCTCCACGGCCGCACTTTCTTCACTACCGCGCTCGCAGGGACCTCGTCCGGTCCGTCGATGACTACATAGCGATAAGTGTAGGATCGATCACTCCCCCCCAGATCGTCGCCGCCATCGAGCCGCACCGCGCAACCAAAGCGCGTCGAAAGCACTTTTTCCGCTTGCTGCTTCATCTCAACAATCACGCTGTCCTCTTCACTCATCGCGTTCTTTGTTACTCCCATATAAACGAGGCCGATACAATCGACAAGACCTCTCTGGATACTCAGTTTTATAGTGTGTCGCGTTAATCGTTAATGCCGCGTGTATCGGTTTTCTTCTTTATAAAATAAGGCCATTCCCCTCATCCACCCTCCCCCGCTAGCGGAGGGGCGCAGTCTGCCGTAGGGCAAAGCCTTCCAAAAGCCATCGCTTGCACCCTATCGCCCCGCTCCGATCACCCGTTAAGGTGGCCCTGCCACGCCGCCGCTGCACCCCCCGCAAGCCGATAGGGCCGCCTTAGCTTTCGCCGAAGACAGACCTTCTGCCCCGCAGCGAGAGACGCACTCAACCCACCCTCGCCGTACTCCCCCACCAATGCATCATCCGCTCCACCATCTCCCCCCGCACTCTCCCACACCCCGAATCATCATATAAATTATACAGCTCATCCGGATCCCGCTCCAGGTCATACAATTCCCCATACGCCTCTCCCGGATAAAAAACCAGTTTCCACGCCTCCGTCCGGGCCATAACCCGAGGCCCGTACTCCGAAAAAACCGTCTCGTGCAACACCTCTGCACCCCCGCGCAACAACGGCTCCAACGACTGCCCGTTCGCCGCTGCCAACGGCCCCAGACCCGCCATCTGCAAAAAGGTCGGCCCCAAGTCTATCAGCTCCACCATCGGGTCGCGCACCCCCAGCCGCTCAACGCCTGGCCCAGCAAAGACCAATGGTACCCGCGCCACCGAATCGTAGTGCGAAGAAAACTTGTAGACCTGGTGGTGATCGCCTAGGCAATCGCCGTGGTCCGAGGTAAAGACAAAAATCGTGTTGTCCAGTTCGCCGCGCGCCTCGATCTCGGCAACGATGGCGCCGACCCAGTCGTCAATGGCGGTGATATTGGCGTAGTAGTGCTTGCGCATCCGGCGGATCCGCTCAGGGGTGGCCCGGCTCCACCAGATCGACGCCAGACCGCGCTTGCCCTCCATGCCCTGCATCGCCCGGCGCTGCGGCGGCGGTTTGCTGTCTAGTTCGTCAGGAATGCCCACCGGGTCAGGAATCTCCGCGCCGTCATAGCGAGCGAGCGACGACTCGGTGGTATCGTACGGATCGTGCGGGCCGGTGAAACCGCTCCACAAAAAAAGCGGCTTAGCAAAATCGTGATCACGAATCGCCGCGACGCTCCAGCGGCCAACGCAATTATCGATAAACAGCTCCTCGTCGTGCGGCCACACCGTCGTGTTCAGATAATCCGGCCAGTCGGGGACTTCGCTGTGGTAGGTCAGCGCCGGCCGCACCAATCCGAATTGTTTCAGATACAGATCGTAGTCGTCCGGGTCGGGGCCATGGTGGCCCTGTTTGTAGTTCTTGTTCTCGACAACAGTGCGGTGGTTAAAACCGCAGGGCAGGCGGATCGGTGCAGTGTGCATCTTGCCGATATTGACCGTGTGATAACCGCCGTCCCTGAGTTGCTCGATCCAGTTCGGCTGCTCGGGCGACAACCAGGCCTCGTTGCGGTCGACTCCGTGCGTATGCACATATTGGCCCGAGACGATGCTATTGCGCGAAGGACCGCAGACCGCACCTTGCGTGAAGGCGCGGTTGAAGGCGACACCGCGTGCGGTCAGCCGGTCGATATGCGGCGTGATCATATGATCGTAGCCCAGACAGCCGAGCGTGTCCCAGCGCTGCTGGTCGGTCATGATCAGGACGATATTGGGTGGGGTTGATAGCGCCGCGCTGCTTTCTATTTCGCTCATTGGTATTTGTCCTGATAAATTTCGCTCATCTTCGGCAGATAGGGCTCGATCGGCAGATCGGCACAATCGGCCCACAGATACTCCTGAACCTCATTGTTAAACACGACGCGTTCATCTTTTGTCTTGCAGATAACGTCGGGGAAAATAAAGCGCCGTTTCTTGTAGAAAACCTTGTCAAACACGAACTCCTGCACACGGAGAAATTATAGATCGTAGGTCGATAGGGCCGTCTCTTCCACAAGCTCCCGGTGCATGGGGTTGGCAAAATGGAATGTGCCACGAGCGATTCGAGCGATAGCGTGCTGATTCCACCGCGGAACTGCAATACCAGACCGCCGAAGACACCGGCGGGCCTGCTCAAGACGCTGGGTGAGAAAGCAGTTCATCGCAAAATTGAAGAGTGCCAACCACCCGAACATTGCGGGAATGAGATTGAGATAATACCTTCGTCGGCAAAGTGAAAATACACCGCTGCGCCACCGCTGGCGAGAATGCCGACAAAGGTGAGTCGGGCGAGGATTTGCGAGCGCAATAGCTGGCTTTTGAGCACTTCGCCGGCGAAGTGCTCATAGAAGGGGTCTGCGGATTCTGCGGTGGACAGAGCTGGTTCAGCGACTGTCACAAAACCTATCCATCCTTTTAGTTGGCAACGAGCATATCCCCAACATACGAAATGATAGGTTCTCTACCAAAAATCGGCTAGCTTATGGCCACCCGCGTCAACGACAGATCCGTCGTCCAGCGCTGTTGCCTGTCATAACCACGCGCGAAAAAACGCGGATAGTGCAAGAGCAACTCGCCGGTCTCCCGATCGGCGCGCGCGTAAAAATTCGACAGGGTCAGCATCTCGTCGTCATGGCCCTGCCGGTCGTCGATCGCCTGCACAGATTCGCGTATCAGCAATCCGCTCGCCCGATCGACCTCACCAACGACCAGCGGATAACGCGGTCTGTTGCCCAGTGGGTTCGCCGCAGAAATATTACCCGCCCACAATAGCCGCCCGTCGGCCCAGGGAATCAGCTGCGAACAAGCGCTCGGCGAGAAGAAGGCCTCGCCATCGGCATAGGTCCACGGCTCGACCGCGCCCCAGGTCTGTCCGCCATCGGCCGACAGCGCCATCCACTTGTAGCCGGGCAACTCGTGCCGGACGTCATTGCTGCCGCGCATCACCATTAGCAGGCGCCCATCGGCCAGCTCGGCGATCGTCGGCTCGACCAGCCCCCGGCTCGTGCGTTCGGGGTCGCCGCACACCCGTTCGGAGCAGCTCCAGTTCAGCCGGCCGTCTGCGGCCCAACGCCCCACCAATAGCAGACAATCCGTATAGGTATACCCCGCCCCCGGATTGTAATATTCTCCATCCGGCCCGGTCGGCGTACTCTGTACCGGCATCAAAATAACCCCATCGCTGCGCGTCAACGGCACCTGCCCCAAGTCGCCGATCATCACGCAATTTTTACCCACCGTCACACCAGGCAGCGGATGCTCTGCGTCAAATGCTTCTCCGTCACATATAATTTGTTCTTCAATTGTCCGCGTGCGGCCCCCGTCCTCGGAAACCGCATAGTGCAACTTCCACTGTCGCATGCCCTCGAGCGGATCGTCCGTCGGCAACACGCCCTCGCTCCACACCTGTATATAGCGACCCGTCGGTGGGTCCACATACCCCCCGCGCACATGGCGCCGCCCCATGCCACCAGGATCTTCAAAACGCATCGACCATTCTTCGGCCTCGCTCCACGAACGCCCGTTGTCCTCCGACCGCCGCAAATAGGCAACTTCAACCGTGTCGCTGCGACTGGTATGGCTGT
>DQLG01000606.1 GCA_015660315.1 Candidatus Latescibacterota bacterium | reverse complement strand
GGTCCGCGACGGCCTGCTCTATTACGCCTATTACGACGGGGGAGTTCGCGTCTTTGACCTACTCGACCCGACCCGACCCATGGAGATCGGTTACCACTCCTATCCCGGTTTCGCCTGGAGTGCGCACCCCCACGACGACGGCTTGTTCTATATCGCCGATAGCTCGGTGGGCATCGAAGCCTTTCGTTTCCACGAACCCGCTTTTGCCATACGCACCGTCGCCACCGACCCGCCGATCGCCGTCCACAATCGCCATCAATCCATCGAGTTAAAGGTAAGCGCGGTGCCTTCACCGCGCGGCATCAGCGGTGCGATAGACCAGGTCAGCGCCCGCCTGGTAGGCGATGACCCCGCATCGGAGCAAATACTCGTCGCCGAGGGCGGCTTCTTTACGGGCACACTCCCCATCCCAGCCGATCTGCCCACCGGCCGCTATCACCTGCAATTAGAATTAACCGACGATCGCGGTCGTATCTACCCCTTTGAACAGATCTACGACCTGTACCCCGGACGGGATCTGGGAATATTCGAGGGTGCACTCGCCGACGATTGGCAACTGGTCGGCAACATCTCGGGCAACGCCGATGTCTTCGACAGTCGCCAAAGCCTAACCCTGCCCCAGCGCTTCAGAGCGACATTCGAACCAGACGTCCCTTTTGACCCGACAGGCTATAGGGCCTTGCGCTTCGTCTTCCATCCGGGCACGGCCGAAGACTTCGCGACAAATGCCCTAGCCATTAGTGTCGCAGGACACACCGTGCGACTCTCGCTAAACGGCGATGATTCGCTCGCCGTGTCCCTCGCGGACAAACGTTGGCAAACTGTAGAAATTCCGTTGGCCGCTCTTGGGATTGGAACCACCGATCCACCGCCCGAGCTACACACGTTGCTAATCTCCGGCAACCTGCAAGGCACGGCCCATATCGCCGACCTAGCGCTTGTCGCTGCCATCCCGCCGCCCATAACCGCCGTGCGCGAGCAGCGCGAAGACCCGCGCCCCACCAACTTCGCACTCGCGCAGAACTTCCCCAACCCCTTCAACGCCGCCACCACCATCCGCTTCTCCTTAGCCGATCGCGCGCAGATCGAACTCTGCCTCTACAATCTGCGCGGCCAAAGAATCGCGACTCTGGCAACGGGGGAACGGCCGGCGGGTTTGTACTCTTTTGCTTGGGACGGTCGTGACGACAGTGGACACGCGCTCGCGTCAGGTGTTTACTTATACCGCATGCGCGCCGGCCACCGCACCGAAACGCGCAAACTCACTCTCTTGCGCTAAAGGATCGCCATGCCCCTCAAAATCGCCTTCGCCGGTTTCCGCCACGGCCACATCTTCGACCTCTACAATCTCGCGGCCACCGCCGACGAACTAGAAATTGTCGCCGCCTGCGAGGGCCACGACGAAACCCGCGCGCAAATCCAAGCCAAGGGCACCGCCGATATCACCCACGACCGATTCGAGCGAATGCTCGACGAGGTCGACTGCGATATCGTCGCTACTGGCACCTATTTCACCCGACGCGGCCAGGTCCTGATCAAAGCCCTCGAACGCGGCAAACACGTCATCGGCGACAAACCGCTGTGCACCGGCATCGATCAACTCGACCGCATCGAAGAGCTGGCGAGGGAGAAAAGCCTCAAGGTCGGCTGCATGCTCGACATGCGCAACTCAAGCCAGTTTATCGGCGCGCGCGACCTGATCCAGGCCGGGCGCATCGGCGAAATTCACGCTATCTCCTTCGGCGGCCAGCACCCACTGATGCTGGGCTCGCGCGCCGACTGGTATTTCGAAGAGGGCAAACACGGCGGCACCATCACCGATATCGGCATCCACGCCATCGACGCGCTGCCCTGGATCACCGGCCTGCAATGGAAGAAGATCAACGCCGCCCGCTGTTGGAACGCCTTCGCTGCCGAATTCCCGCACTTCGAGGACGCCGGGCAGATGATGCTGGAGATGGATAATGGCTGCGGGGTGTTGGGCGACGTGTCCTACTTCGCACCGGACAAGGCCGGTTATAGCATGCCCTATTATTGGCGCACGACATTCTGGGGGCGCGATGGCGTGATCGAGACGGCCTCGACAGCCAAGGACATACAACTAC
Organism: Candidatus Latescibacterota bacterium; assembly: GCA_015660315.1. Lineage (GTDB taxonomy): Bacteria > Latescibacterota > UBA2968 > UBA8231 > UBA8231. Next base: position 2,416 of record DQLG01000606.1, on the reverse strand, counting down.
TGGGCAAGGACGACGAGGCGGTGCAAAGCGTGGCCTTGTCGCCGGCGCAACGGGGCGGTTACTTGCGCTGCTTCCTCGATGATATCGCGGGGCGGACACCCGCCAACGACTTCAATACCGCGGCTGTACTGCGCTCGACGCGCAATGTCATCCGCATCCAGCAAGCCGCAGACCGCAACGAACGAGAGGTAGACTTTTAAGCTGGCTCGCCCAGCAAACGACCTTTTTTGCGGTAGCCTCTAATAACTGAGCCGTCGATGGTCTAACCGCGGGCAGCGCATCCGCCGCCCGCCATTGAGCTTGCGCCGCGTTGTGCCACAAGCAAGCATCTTCGTCAAATAGCGCCTGTCGCATTGCCGGGATTCTCTCCCTTGCCGAAAGCCGCACGCGTCTGTTCGCGGACAGCGCGGTGGACATTGGCGTCGATAGCGGAGTGCAAAATGCGGCATCCCCGCGCGATAAAGGCGGCGATTTCTCCGTCGTTGAGTCGATGGTTGGCGGTCATTTTTTCTTTTGTGGATGGGCCGGTTGTGGATAGGTCTCTTTAAATCCATTTGCACGACGCGTCAGGTATTTGAGCCAGCTGTCCTCCGGCGCAGTGGCAAAGATCTCATCGTAGAGCCGCTCGCCGCCAAACGAATTGGCGATCACCCCTGGGCAATAAGTATACATCACCGTCCGCCGCACCGCGTCCGACGCGTTGCGCGAGCAATGCGCCATATCGTGCGAAAACAATAATGCGTCACCGGCTTGCATCGACAATTCTACCAGCATATCCTCGGCACCGTCGCCTGCCGGCCGCGGATAATTGGCCTTGTGTGTGCCGGGCACCACCTGCAAACCACCACCCCCCGGCGCGATATCGCGCATCGCATACATCACATTGCGTAAATTGTGGCGGATCTGCCCATTAAAGTGGTAGAAGTTGTGCGTGATCGACGGCGTGTGATTCGAATGCAGCTTGGTCTCGCCATCGCGCCATTTAAAGGCGATCCAGGTGGATTTCAACCTCGGCCGCTCCACCATCTCAACGAGATAGGGCAAGAGTTCGGGATGGGCGGCCAAATCAACCAAGCTCGGTTCCTGGTTGACGATATCGTCATAGCGAACTTCCGCGTTTTCCCCTTCCCCTTTGGCGCGAAAATCTGCCGCTGCTCTTTCTTCCCACGCATCGATCTCGCGATTCAGCCGCAGCAACTCATCGGGTGCAATCGCACCCTTAAGCAGGATATAGCCGTTGACATCATAACGGTATAACTCCGCCGGCGTCATCGTAGCGGGTCCCTAAGAGGCCAGCGAACGAAAAAAATTGCGGAAGAGTATCGTCTCCGACAAATTGTCGCACTCATTGCAATGCTCCCAGTCGATCCAGACGTATTCGATGCCGAGCCAACCGCGATAACCGGTCTTCTGCATCATTTGCACTATTCGTTTGTAGTCGATGGTATTATGCGCGAAACGCTCTTGCAAACGGCCCTTGCGACCACCGCGGGCGTGAAAATGACTGGCGTGTTGCACCAGTGGTTCGACCGCCGTGTCGGCCAAGCCGATTCTGGTGAAGTGCGTATAGTCCAGGGTCAAGGTCAGCCCCGGCACATCCGCCACCAGCTTCGCGGCCGCCTTTGGCCGGGGCGCTAACGAGCCAATATGGGCTTCGACGCCATAAATTATCTTATGCGCCTTGGCCTGCTCCACCCGCCAGGCCAATTCGTCGACGGCCCGCCCCCAAGAGTCAGCGCGTGCTTCTTCGGCAAACAACACACCGGGCAAATTTGTCACGTGCTTGCTGCCGCACTCGACGGCATATTCAAGCGTCTTGCTGAACCAGTCGCGCGCCTTGCGCCGGCGGGCCGCCTGCGGATGGTTAACTGCGCATTCCGTGAAATCCTCGCCCATTTGCAAAAAGACATCGGCGGCCACCAGACCGCGATCACTAAGCTTCTTCTTCAGTTGCCGTGCAGAACGGCGCAAGTTTTTGAATTCCCGCGACGGCCACAAATGCGAGCGATTCTCGAAGAGACCGATATCCACGCCTTTTAGATCGAGCAATGCAATCAGGTCGAGCACGCGGTCGTGGGCGAGCAATGGAAAGGTAAAATCGGCGCAGGCCATTTTGTATTTCATTGAATTTCCCCCATAGATTAATCCGCGCCTATTCGCCACCAGCAGCCCAAAGCGTACCCTGCACCAGCATTTTCTTGAACATCGCGTGCTCGCACGCCTGCGGGTCGTGCCCCAGCCCCTGGTAGAACACCCGACCCTCGCCGTGGCTCTTGGTCCACGCCACCGGCATCGCGTCGCCCTTCCACAGCGCGCTGGCCAGCACGTGCACGCGCGGGTCGTAATCGGTTATATACTGCTCGTCGACGACCATGAACTCCTCGTCGATATCCGCCATAATCGGGTGTTCGGCGTC
>DQLG01000543.1 GCA_015660315.1 Candidatus Latescibacterota bacterium | reverse complement strand
CATTGAGTATAGATATGGGTATCTGGGTGAGCAGGGACTGGTAGGCGTGAAAGGACACGAAACGCGAAGTCTTTTTATTAGTAAAGAAATAGATGATGGCGGCCAGCAGGTTGAGCAGAGGTAGGGGGAGCCCCGCCCCCCATGCCGCAAACATCATCAGATAGGCCCCCATGGCGTCCTCTCTATCCCTTTTGGGGATCTCGTGGGGCTGGGGAAGCGCAATGTGGGTCGAACGGCCTTCCATCGTTATTCGCCGTCCGGCTTTTCTTTCGATCCCGCGTCGTCGCTGGCCGGAGTTGCGTCGTCGGTTGCAGGGGAAGCGTCGTCGCGGGCCGGAGCGGTGTCGTCAGCGGCGGGGGCTTTGGCTTCAGCGACCGGGGCTGCGTCCTCTTCCTCCAGTTCCTTGCCCGTAAATTTGGGGTATTCGTCGGTCAGAAAGGTCATATATAGCTGCACGCGCAGACCCCAGCGCAGGGTGCCGACGTTAAACGCATGCCAGCGGTCCGGGTAGTTGCCGGTAAAGAGCACCGAAAACCACGCGAGGATCGCCAGTACGCCCGTGGCCATCATCCGGAACATGAGGCAAACGCCGTGCGGCAAGACCACATAGATGGCGCCAAATAGCGTCCGCACGATGACCAGGCCGCGGCTGATGGACGCCGGATAGGACATGGTGAGACTGACTTTGTCCGATGTCCCATTGACTCCAAACGCCGGATAGCCGTCGACCAGGTGCATGATGGTCGCGTTAAACCGCATAGACCAGTTCATCAGTTTGACCTGGAATTCAAACCAGCTTTGTGGGTATGATCCGGTAAACAGGACCACCCAGAATGCGAGAAAGCCCAGAATTCCAGCCCATATCCCGACGAATGCCAGCAGGAATACATGGGGCACAAAAATGTATATCGCACCGAAAATGGTCCGGAGCAAAAGCTCGCCGCGCGAATAGCTTTCCTGGTGTTGGATGCTTAAGGTCATGATTGCGCTCCCTCTTGTGAAATGTGTAGGATACTATCGGGTATTCCCCATATCGAAACCGCCCGGAGCAGTGGTGTAAAAGTAATCCATACGGCAAAAAGGGCGTTGAAGCAAGTATTTCGTGTTTTTTAATCTTAAAATTGGGGCCGACGTTCATCCAACGTCTTACCCGCCTCATCCAACGCTTCGATACGTTCGCGTGGTCGTTAACGCTTGGTCATCGCCATCGACTTGTGACCGGCGAGGTAGTTGACCTGCTTGATAGGGACGCTGTGATCCAGTAGCCGGGTGACAAAGGTGTGGCGTAGGTCGTGGGGCCGGACATGGCCGAGGCCCGCTCGTTTGCCTGCCGAGCTATGACTCTTGCGGATAGACGTATAGGGGACGATCCGGTGCCGAGCCGGGCAACGGTATTCGCGTACTTTGCCGCCGCCGTTGTCGTTGGTATCGGTACGCATGTCGAAGACCAACCCATGCTCCATGATCTCGCGCAGCAGGGTCGAGATCGGCGAAGAGCACCTGGCGCCATTTGTTTATTGAAGAAAGTAGAAGGAATTCATTTCGCCAGCGTATGATAGCTCCGAGGAAAATATAGCGGATGTTTGTGGGAGAGGCCCGTGCTAATCCATCTCTATCCGCATGTCCCGTCTTGCCGTTGGTGTAGGACTACCAAAGCTACGAAGGGTCTTGACAAACGTCCGAAGGGCAAGGTGTCTTGCCGACAGTGCTCAAAGGGAGCCCCCAGTCCGCGGCAAGGGTTCAAACCCTACCTTCCACATTACTACATCGACCTTCTTTCAGCCTGACCGAGCGGACACCAGGCGATTATCGTGGAAGAGGGTGTCCTATGTCTCGTTAACTCCCGTCTCAACCTCACATCGACATACTGAAGAAGCAGGCTAAAGCACTGCTCAGCGACCACCAGGTCGGACAGACCGAAGCGGTAGACCGCGTGTCTGCCGTGGTCGCCGACCTGCCATCAGGTGCGGCGCAGGCGTTTTCGTTGCGACACGCGCAACAGTTCTGGCGCGAGTACGGCTTCTCTAGTCGGCAGGCGCTCGCCAATTCAGGAGTGGACAGATCCGCGACGAGTATTCAGATTTCACAGTAGCTATGCAACCTCGATTCCTAAGACGCCTAGGATTGGCGATACAGCTGTTTAATGCCGCACTGATCATCTCTTGTACACCAGATCAACCGGCCTCGCAGCCAAGTATCCGACCCGCCCTGCCGCAAATCGCCACCGATAGCTATAGCAATATCCGCCCGACTGACTACGTCGGCCCCCAGGCCTGCGGCGAATGCCACGAGACAAACTATGCCAACTGGCAACGACACCCCCACAGCCGCATGAATATGCCCGCCAACGCCGAAACGGTCCTCGCCGACTTCTCCGGGGGCACCGTTTACTATGCCGACCAGCGTGCGCTATTCCGCCGGGAGGGCGACGACTTTCTCGTCGAATATTTCACCGGCAATCAGCTAAACCGCCAATTCCGTCTCACCCGCGTTATCGGCTGGCGTTACGAACAAGATTATATCGCAGTGCAAACCCACGGACCGGAGCCTGCCGACGACCCGATCTACCGCGAAGAGCGACAGCTCAAATTCTCCTACTCGCTCACCCATCAACAGTGGCTGCCGCAAAGCTATCTCGAACCCACCGAATTTCCCGGACCCGAATACCACACCGATGGCTCGCTGCGCCACAACCCCTTTAGCGCAAGCAATGCCGGCTTCAACCAGCGCTGCGCCTATTGCCACAACACCTACCCCTATGACCTGCGCTTCTACAAGATCCGCAGCGAAGAAGGCATGCTCTCGGGTTTCCCGCCCGGTGCCGCCGCGACGCCGAGTATCGTGCAAGCTTTGGCCAAAGAGGCCGGAGATCTATCCCGGCTGCAAGAGCAAGGCCTACCCCTCGACCGCTTGGTCACGATTGGCATCAGTTGCGAAAGCTGCCATTTCGGGGGTCGCGAGCACGCACAAAACGACCGCGAAATACGCTTTGTGCCCACACACCCGCTCTTAGTCGATTGGACACCAGACCATCGAAACGCGCGCAATAAGCCCGCCATCATCAACGCCATCTGCCGCCAATGCCACCACTCGGGAGCCAGGGCACCAGACAACTGGCCCGATGGCTCGGCCGGCGTCAACTCGATGGAAGCGAGCGAAATGGATCGCGGCGCCTGCCAAGGCGCGCTCAGCTGTACCACCTGCCACGACACCCATATCAGCGGCCCACAAGCCGGGGCGCCCGACCGCGCAGATCATCTAGCCGCCTGCGTCGATTGCCATAGTGCCTACCAAAACCCAACCGCCGCCGCCCAACACAGCCACCACACTCCCGAGCAAGCCTCCTGTCTCGACTGCCATATGCCGCGTATCGTCCAGAGCTTTGCCGTCTACAACCGCAGCCACCGCATCTCCTCACCCAACGAGCCGGCGATCTTGGCCACCGGTATGCCCAACGCCTGTAACCTCTGCCACCTCGATCAGACGTTGCTCTGGACTCGCGACGCGTTAAAAGAAAACTGGGGCAATGCACCTCAATTACCGCCCGCGCTCAAAAACTATTTTGGACGCGATCTCGAGCGCCCCGCTGGCGCGGCATGGCTCGACCACCCTTCACCATTGCTCAGAACGGTCGCCGCCGGGGCCTATGCCCGCTCGCCCTTGGGCAAAGCTGCACTGCCTACGATCATCGCGAGGCTGAACGAGCCCAACGCCTATGCGCGCATGCGATTTCTAATGAGTGTGGAGAAGATTATCGGGCGGGAAATCAGCAACGAGGAGTACACACTAACTGGCTCAACAATTATAAGGCAAAAGCAAATTGAGCATCTCTTAAAGCAATATCACTAACGTAAGCCTTCACAAATTATGCCCTATACCAGATTGATCTGACGACATCCCCATCCAAACCATTTATCCCGAATAGAGAGCGGCCAATATACGGTCATTAATTAATCAAATTGGTATTATACATCCTGCAGACGGTCAATTAACTCGCGCAGCATCAAAAAAGCCGACTCCGCACAATCGCGCGGCACATTGGCCGCGTCGTCCAATGGCGTGTGATTGGCGCGAGCCTATACTCCTGAACAACTACAATTGCATTTAATAGATCCAAAAACAACTGAGCTGGTCAGCTTCGAAGACGATCCTCATGTCATGGGAGAGATTGGGGGGTTTGCCGAGGATGCGATTGAAATTTTGGAAGAGGCTGTGGAGGAGATGCAGCGTAGATACAAACTGTTGAAAGAGCATAAAGCGAAGGATATAAGTGCCTATAAAACGGCTGAAGTTGAACTCGATCGAGAAGACCTTCCGTGGCGAGTCCTAGTGTTGGATGAATACGCCGATCTGACTAGTGACAATGAAGACCGAAAAACGATTGAAAAATCGTTACGGCGTTTAGCGCAAAAAGCATGGGTATGTGGGATCCACGTCATTGTTGCAACGCAAAAAATTTCGGCCATTATCATTAGTACGACTATTCGGTCTAACCTACCTGTTCAGCTAGCATTAAGGGTAAACTCGGCGACGGATAGTAGAATTGTCATGGACGAAGGGGAGGCAGAGGCTCTGGGCGGGAAAAGGAGATGCATTTCTAAAATGCACTAATGGAAAAGAGTGGATTCAGTGCGCGATGCTGCGCTGGATTTACCACTTTTTTTTCAGTACATCTTGGAGCATGTGCTTGTCGAGCGTTAAGTCCGCCACCAATTGTTTAAGTTTGCGGTTTTCTTCTTCCAACTGTTTTAGGCGGCGTAATTCGGCGACGCCCATACCAGCGAATTTCTTCTTCCACCGGTAAAACGTGGCTTCGCTAACCTCCATTTTACGACAGATCTCGGTCACCGATACGCCGCTTTCGGCTTGCCATAAGGCAAAGGCGATTTGCTCTTCGGTAAAGCGTTTCCCTTTCATGATCGGACTCCTTCCCGACCTCAAATAGCGCGCTATTACTCGCAATCCAACGGGTACAGCTTTGGGGGAGGAGACCCGTTGGCTGGCCGATGGACGAACGGGCTTGTTTTGATGCTAAAGGGCTCTGCCCACTGAGAAGGCCCCCTAAGACAGCCACACCGCTTGACCAGACCCCCTATAAGGCTCTTTATAATTCCCATACACATGCCGGGACTGCAGCGGGTGAAGGGCTTTATTTCCATGGGCAACGACAAATTGCATCGCATCTACTGGGGCATGGTCTCTTATACAATCTTTTACCTCACAACTTGAGTAAGGGAGTCAGGAATGAACATCGGTGTTGCTGGCTTACGTTTTGGCATGTCATGGGCACAGGTATTTGATGCTTATGATGAGACAGATTTGATTGCTATCTGTGATTTGGATGGCGAAAAACGCGATCAGGCAGGTGAGTTGTTGGGCGTAGAATCGCTTTACGAATCGTTTGATGAATTCGTAAGTGATGAGCGGATTGATGCCATCGCCCTTTTTACACCCGCACCACTTCACGCAGAGCAATCGATTAAAGCGATAAAAGCCGGTAAACATGTGCTGTGCGCTGTGCCTGCAGTTATGGACATGGAAGAAGCCAGGTCTCTGGTTGAAGCCGCGTCTCAAAGCGATCGCATCTATATGATGGCAGAGAATTGGGTTTATGAGCCTGCTGTGGTACGTGCCCATGAGCTGTACGGAAACGGGGCTTTGGGGCAGATTTATTATGCTGAGGCCGAGTATTATCATGGCGTGGAAGGGCTCAGACGGAACCCTGATGGCAGTCCTACATGGCGAAACAGTCTACACGCTCTGCAGTATCCGACGCATGGCACATCGCCCTATTTGCATATGACGGGTGACCGTTTTACTGAAGCGATGGGGTTTGCTGCTTCAGGGCGTGCAGAGTTTACGGGTGGATACGAGACAGATTGGATTCAGACCGCGATGTTTCGCACTGAGAAAGGTGGGATATTTCGGTTGAGCAACTCATTTCAAAATGTACGTGAGATAGGCCATTTTCTGAGTTTTCACGGCGATCAAGGCTACTTTGAGACGGGCCGGTTTAGCGAAGCGCGCACCGTATGTCATTATTCACAGGGTGGTGACAAGCAGACGACTCGCGAAGTCTGCGAACACCCGGACCTATCACAGTTTGGTGAAAGTTTGGGACGTGGACACGGCAAGACGAGTATACAGATTGTCCTGAATTTTGTGGCGTCGATCCAAAATGGCACACAGCCATCGGTGGATTTGATGTCGGCGCTGGATATGACGTTGCCTGGTATTGCGGGGGTGCAGTCGGTGCGCTCGGGCAACTGGGAGACCGTGCCCGATCCGAGGACCTGGGTTTGATTTTGGCATCATCTTAGGAACGCGACACACGCCATAGGAGCGCTATAATGAACAACGAAAATAGCATAAACGAATCGAGTGAATCTAAGCGCGGCTTGAATCGCCGTGATGCGCTCAAAGGCGTGGCAGCAGTTAGCCTGGGCCTTGCGGTTGGAGCGTATGGAGCGCCGAAAGAATCCGCTCCCTCACCGCGTTCCAGTTCGCCTGGGCGAGATCTGATCCAGCGTGAAAACGCGAAACCCGGCACGCGCGACTGGATGCTTACCAACACGCGCCAAACCCCCGGGAAGATCACTCCCCACTTGGCCAACGGACGTTGCCCGTGTATTGAAGGGTATTGCTCGGCGAACAGCATTCGTGCCGGCGAGAAACTGCAGATTATGGTCAGCACGAACCCGGTGTCCGCGTTCACACTGGAGATCTTTCGAACAGGCTACTACAATGGAGACGGGGCCCGGCTGGTCAAGCGATTTGACTCGCTGAAAGGCGCCTCGCAGCCGGACCCTCCCATCGGTGAAAACTACCTGCGCGAATGCCAGTGGGAACCCTCCGTGGAATTCGAGATTCCCGGCGATTGGCTGAGCGGCGTCTACCTGGGAAAGCTGACCGCCGAGAAAGAAAACCTGCAGAGCTACGTCATCTTCATCGTCCGCGATGACCGCCCCTGTGATCTGCTGTTTCAATGCAGCGAATTGACGTGGGCCGCCTACAACCGCTGGCCCACCGACTACTCGATCTATACAAAGCATGAAGGCTATTCCAGCACCGGCGTGCCCAGCGGGACGGTGAGCTTCGACCGGCCGTACGCCTTGTTCACCCACCCGGTCAACAAGATCGAAAAATCAGGTGGTTCGGGTGAATACCTGCCCTGGGAATTCCCATTGGCTTTCTGGCTGGAGCAGCACGGTTACGATGTTTCCTACATCTCCAATGTCGACACCCACGCCGATCCGGCCGGCTTGCTGCGCACGAAGGGTTTTATCTCAGTCGGGCACGACGAGTACTGGACATTGGACATGTACGACAATGTGCTCAAAGCCCGTGATAAAGGGGTTAACCTGGCATTTTTGAGCGCCAATTCAGTTCTTTGTGTGGTGCCATTGCTGCCTTCCGGGAAAGGCTCCCCAGACCGCGCTTTGCGACGTGAAGGTTGGTTCATGCCCTACGAAGAAGGACGTAAGCCCCAAAAAAGAATGATCAATAAAGAAGGGATTACTCCCAACATGGGCCCCGATGGCGCCCAATTGATGGGGGCGCGGCCGACTGCTCCTTTCATGGGATCTGGCGATTGGACATGCGCCATGCCGGAGCATTGGTTGTTTAAGGGGACGGGAATGAAGAAGGGGGATTCGGTCAAAGGCCTCGTTGGCTGGGAGTGGCACGGTGCCCCTGCGATGGACCTGCCCGGAATGCAAGTCGTTGCTGAAGGCGAAACATTGATCAACGGCAAGAATCCGGGCCATTACACCGCCACGATCTACGACGGGCCAAAAGGCAACATCGTGTTCAACGGCGCCACCATCTGGTGGGCCAATGGTTTGTCCAGCCCCCCTGGACACGTCAATCCATCAAGGCATGGGGTAACTCAGCAAGGCCCGGACAAGCGCGTCCAGCAAATCACTCACAACCTGTTTCAACGCTTTATTGCCCCCGGTGGGTGAAAATAAAGGAAAAATATGAAATGAAAACACTGATACTATCTCTGGCGATTTATCGAAGATGATAGGGTCCCCAAACATCGTTTATATCCTGGCCGATGATCTCGGCTACGGCGACCTTGGGTGCTATGGCCAGAAGCATTTTGAAACACCAAATATCGACCGCATGGCGGCAGAGGGCATGCGATTTACCCAGCACTATTCCGGCAGCACGGTTTGCGCCCCATCTCGGTGTGCGCTTATGACCGGTCTGCATACGGGACACACGGCAGTCCGCGACAATGAAGGGCCCTATGGCGCAATGCCGCTGGGGCCATCCGATGTGACTGTCGCCGAGGTTCTTAAACAGGCGGGATATAGCACGGGGGTCATTGGGAAATGGGACATGGCTGGACCGGATGCCGAGGGCATTCCCAACCAGCATGGCTTTGATTATTCCTTTGGTTATCTGCACTCGTCTCACGCCCATAACCACTATCCAGAGTACCTGTGGCGCAATGGGCAAAAGGTTATGCTTGAAGGCAATCGAAACGGACAAGGTGATCAGTATTCCCATGACCTGTTTACACGGGAGGCCCTGGAGTATATCGAACGGGAGAGGAATCGCCCCTTCTTCCTTTATCTGGCCTACACCCTTCCGCATGCGGAATTGACGGTTCCGGAGGACTCACAGAATTCCTACCTGGGGAAGTTTCCGGAGAAACCCTTCGAACAAAAGAAGCAATGGAGACCTGGCGTCTACAACGCTCAGGAGAACCCAAAGGCCGCGTTTGCAGGTATGATTTCTCGCCTGGACCGGGACGTTGGGCGACTGCTGACAAAGCTTGAGGAACTCGGCCTCGACCGCGACACCCTGGTGATGTTCACCAGCGACAATGGCCCGCACAGGGAAGGCGGGGCAGACCCCTATTTTTTTAATGGCAGCGGCCCCTTACGCGGCATAAAGCGCGATTTGTATGAAGGCGGCATCCGCATTCCCTTTATCGCCCATTGGCCTGGGAGGATCGAAGCGGACACCACAAGCGATCACATCTCGGCCTTTTGGGATGTCCTGCCGACATGCGCCGAACT
>DQLG01000162.1 GCA_015660315.1 Candidatus Latescibacterota bacterium | reverse complement strand
CGAGGAAGACGGCGAGGGCACCGGCGATAAAGAGGTCGCGCGGAGTGAGCAGGCCGTCGGGCAGGACGCGGGAGCCGCCGGAAAAGATCGTCGGGTGTTGGTTTTGACGGTCGGCTTGATGGTCGGCCCAGTCGTTCCAGAAGACGATATAGAGGTGCATGGCGAAGCTGTAGTAAGCCAGAGGCAGGGCGATGGCGAAAGAGAAGGCGCCGTTCAGTTTGTAGGCCAGGAGTTGGCCGAGTATCAGTGGTAGGGCCAGGTTGATCTGGGCGGCGGGGCGAGCGGCTTGCAGCCAGCTTCTGAGGTTTAGTTCCATAGTTGGGCCAGGCTGAAACCCAGGGCGTATATATATCCCGCACTGAACACGATCTTTTTAAAGACACATTGGTGGAAGAATGAGTCGTCGAGTCTGTGGTGTAGGGGGGCGGAGGCTAAGAGCGCGGCGACCGGGATGAGCATAAGGCCTACTAACAAGGTGGGCAGGCTCCGGGACCAGACGAGTTGGTATTGCGCGCCGAGGCAGGCCGCGACGGCAATGGCGGCGGCTGTGCGGTTGCCGAGCAAGACGGACCATGTTTTTTTGCTGCTGGCGATATCGGCTTTGCGGTTGGGCAGTGCATAGGCAATGGCGGCGGCGAGTTGCAACAGTATATAGGGCATAAGCAGAGCCTGCGGCAGAGGACGCCAGTTGCCGCTTTGCGCGTAATAGCCGATTAGGGGCAGCAGCAGGCCAAAGCCCAGGGCTTGGAGTATCTCGCCGCCGCCGCGCATCGCGAGTTGCAGGGGCGGGAAGTGATAAGCCCAGAACAGGGCCAAGCCTATAACTGTGAGCGGAAAGATGAGGGGGCGATCTAGGTAGAAGGCGAGGTAGAGTCCTGCACCTGTGACCATCAGGGCGGCGAAGGTCCCGGTAGGCAAGGTTTTCGGTGATCGATGAATGTCAGTATGTTGGCGATGTTCGGTGTAGGCATTTCCGCAGACGACGCACAGGTATAACCCGAGCCCGCAGGTCAGCGTCAATAGACCGGCTGACCAAGAGAAGGTCTCGTTGATGAAAAAGGCGATGGCCTGTCCCAGGATCAGGGGTGTTAAGAAGAAGACGCCCGCGATTAGCCGGTTTGCGCCGATCCGGGTTTTGTAAATGGGTATATTGGCTTCCATGATTTTAACCTGTCGCAACCAGAACGAGACCAAGAAATATAATCGTTATGCCGAAAAATTTAAGCGCGTAACCCGGTTCTTTGAATATCCAGACACCGCAGACCACGCCTATGGGTAAGCTGATCTGGCGGAAAGCGACTACATAACTGACGTTGGCGACGAAGGCCATTGATATTAGGACTAGGGGGTAGGTTACATACATGCCCGCGCCTACGAGCGCCGATAGGCGCAATTGCTCCTTTAGGGCCGTGCGTAGCCGGGCGCGTTCTCGTTGGTTTACCAGTGTGAAAAAACCGAGCCAGAGCACACTGCTGAGCCCGCCTAATAGGGCGTATAACAAGGTCGTCTGGATCGTGCCGGGCAATCCCTCACTTGCTTGCAACAGCCGCAACGCCTGGTCGTCTATAATAGAATAGCCGGCTGTAGCGCAGGCGGCTATCAGGGCGGCTATCGAGCTTTTGTTAAGATAGTTTTTCAGCCGTATATCGCCGATATGGTGCATGGGCAGAAGGAATCCGCCGGCGACGATAAGAGTTATGCCGGCGATTGAGAGCCCGCTTATCTGGTCGCCGCGTCCGAGCAGAAACACGGCGATAGTGACGACAATGACCGGTGAGGAGCGCACGAGCGGATAGGCAATGGACAGATCACCCGTGCGATAGGCTGAAGCCAGAGAAGTACAGTAGACGGCCTGGAAAAAACCTGCTGAGAAAAGAAAAATCCAGACGTCGACGGGCAAGACGGGCAGGGCGGAATGGTAGCGAGCTAAGACGGGACAGAGCAGCAGGCAGCCGAACGCGTTCGCCATCAGGTAGAACGCGGCGGTCGGGTCGGCATTTTTGCTGAGCAGGTTCCAACCGGCGTGTAGGCAGGCGGACACCAGAATCAGGCCGATCGCGATAGGATCCACAGGCTCAGGTCAGCTGCAACGTGGCCAGCACCCCAGCGTGGTCGCTCGGCCAGCCGTCGGGGTGGTGTTCTAACACTTCGGCGGCATGGCAACGCATATGCTGGCCGTTATAGTAGACGTAGTCGATGCGGTCTTGCCAACTCTCGGTGCTGCGTGGGGTCCAGGTGCGGCCGGGATCGGTCAATGGGTTGGGGCGCGCCTGGCGGTAGGCGTCGGTGAAGCCTGCTGCGGCCATAGTCCGGCTCACGGGCCATTCGACAACCAGGTCGCGGTGCAGTGTGCGGGCTTGGGGGACCCAGTCCAGGTGTGAGGGGCTGTTGAAATCCCCAGCTACGATGACCGTGCGGCTTTTGTCGCGCAAACGCGGTGAGAGCGCTTTGAGTATATCGCGTATCTCGTGGCCACGCGTTTTCTCTTCGGCCGCGATCAGAGCGGCGGCGTTGGCGTGTGGCTGGCGGACATCGTTGCAGAAATCGGGCAAATAGTGGATCCAAAGGCTGTAGACGTCGAGGCGCTGTCCGGGAGCAAGTGCGAAGGTCGCGCCGCCGAAGCGGAAGGAATCGTCGTAGAGGTCGTGCGTCTCACAGATCGGGAAGCGGCTCAAGAGTGAGAGGTTGGAGCTGCGTGAATAAAAATAATAACCGAGCCCGTCGGCGATGCGCGGTCCAGAACCATAAGTCTCTTGCATGGCGACGATATCCGCGCGACTGTCGCGGATGACGTCGATGACTCGTTCGACGCCCTCTTCGACACCGTCTTCCCGTCCGCCGTTCCAGATATTCCAAGCCAGGACGCGGATTTTGTTTAGGGGCTTTTCGCTGTGCATTGCAGGTTTTTTTGCCGGATTACGTGCGGTCCAGGCCGTGGCGATTTCTTCGGGGCTGGCAATGCCTTCCCGTAGGGTGAATCCCTCGATCTCACCCTTTAGAAGAGCCCCCTGCATTGTAGCATCGGTGCCTATTCGAGGTGCGCTGTCACCATAGCAAGAGCCCAATCCCGCTAGACTGTAGATGGCGACATTATCGCCGTCGTAATAGAGTCGGGCTTGTTGTTGTTGCGGGTCGACGGAAAAAGCCAAGTGGTGCCAGCGGTCGTCGTCGAGGGGTTGGCGCACCGGGGTTGGTAGATAATCGAGTCGTTTTTCGCCGTCGGCGATATTCCAGGCCCAGGAGCCATTAGGTTGCAGGGCGAGACTCCAGCCGGGCAGGGCACCGGTCGTCAGGGAGTGGCCGCAATTTTGCCGCGACAGGAAGTCCTCGACGGCGCCGCCGTTCCAGGCTTTGTCGGTGGCGATGGCCGGAAACGAGGTCTGGCCGGCCGATATTCGCACGCAAAGTTGAACGGTAAAACAATCGGCTGTATTGGGCTTGTGCGTCATAGAGTAAATTCCTCTGGAGGCTTGCCGGGTTTTTGCTTAAGCTTTTGCCTGCGATTGAAGATAACGCGCGGTGAATTATAGGAAAGGCCCGGTAGTAGGGTCCAACAGGGAGAGATGCAGGCTATGTTCAAAATATCCGTTTGGCACGGCGATCTGTCGGAAGCGTATTTGCGCTATGTGACCCAGTTGGGGGTCGATTGTCTGGATTGCGGTTCGGGCAACTACTTTCCCGGCGTCGCAGAGCAGGGTTATCCCGATCTCGACGAATTGCTCAAGATCAAAAAGAAGGTTCGCTCTTTCGGTCTGGATTTTAACCGCGTGACACTGCCGGACATGACCGAGAAGTTTATGTTGGGCCAAGAGGGCGGTGAGGTCGAGTTGGAAAATGCGATCAATGCGCTCAAGGTTTTCGCCGAAGCCGGGATGCCGATCGCCCGGCAGCGTTTCCACGGCGACACTTTCCCGTGGATGCTCAAACGCTGGAACTCGCCGCGCCGCGGCGGGTACGGCTATCGGGCCGAAAGCATCGCCCGAGCCGGTGAAAACGAGGGTACGCCTTCGCATGAGGAGTTAAATGTCTGGTGGGAACGCTTCTGTGAGGTCTACACGCAATTGGTGCCCATCGCCGAAGACGGCGATATCAAGCTGGCGATCCACCCTTCGGATTCGCCGATGCCCGATACGCCCTTCGGCAGCTTGGGTTATCACAAGGTCATTGATGCCTTCCCCAGCAAACAGGTCGGCTATCTCTATTGTTGCGGTACCCGTGCTCAGGCCGGAGGGTTGCCGTTGGTGTTAGACGAAGTGCATAACTATGGGCGCAAGGGGCGGATCTTTATGGTGCATTTGCGCAATGTGCGCGGGAGTCTCGCGACAGCGGGGGGGTTTGAAGAGACCCTATTGGACGACGGCGATATGAATATGGGCAAGATTCTGTTGGAGCTGGAGAAGGTAGGCTTTGATGGCTGTATCAACCCGGATCATATACCGGGGTTAGAAGGTGATGAAGGTGTGTTGGGGCGGGGCTTGGCGTATTCGGTAGGGTATATTAAGGGGTTGTTTGCGATGTTGGCGGCAGTGAAGTAGGGGTAGCTGTTGATGGACTGCTTTAGGGTATTTTACGTCGCTCATTCTCGCCGACCATCCCTGGTCGGCTCCGAGGGCTGTCCCCTACGCCGCTCTGGGAAATACCCTAAAGCAGCCCTCGGCGGTCTCGCAACACAACCAGAAGATTGGTGGTGTGGAGTAGGTAAGTAGGCTTTGGGGTTTATGCCCAAGAGGTTGTAGGTGTGGGAGAAGTGGTCGTGGCGACGACCCGAGAGGCGATGGCCGGGGTTTTAAAAACACCCGGAGACGCACCCCGCAGCCAGTCCGTCCCCCACACGCTTATAGCTGTTAGAGGTCTAGTCCGCTGGGACCATAACTTTAATAGATAGGTGGCACAGATGGCAGAAAAAAAGAAGATCGCCGCGATAATCAGCGAATACCGGCCCGGATCGCACGCCGACGTGATCATCGGCAAGTATCTTAGAGCTTTTCCGACGGACGAGGGGTTGTTCGAGCCTAGGGTCGAACTGGCGTCGATGTATCTCGACCTTTTTCCCGAAAACGATATGGCGCGGGGGGTGGCCGAGGAATTTGGCGTGCCTATTTATAATAGCATGCCGGGGGCGCTGTGTCTGGGCGGCAAGGAATTGGCGG
>DQLG01000018.1 GCA_015660315.1 Candidatus Latescibacterota bacterium | reverse complement strand
GGTTCGATCAGCATATTCCACCCACTGAAAGTCACATCTTCCGCCACAAAGGCGGCCGCCGCACCGCGGAACACCGCTGGCCCTTGGACAAAACCCTCGTGCCGCAACGGAGCATCCGCCGTCAACTGCCAGCGCGGAGCCAGTTCTTCGCCCATCACGACGAGGTCCCGCCCAGGCCGCAATTCGAACACCCGCCGCAGCCGGTACTCGAAGAGCTCTCCCTCCACCTGTTGGCTAATCCGCACGACCAGGTTCTTCACACCCGTATGCTCGCCGAGGTCCAGCGGCCGTTGTAGGCCGAAGGTCCCGTCTCCCAACGATTCCAGCGGCACGGCCTCCGGACCGCCAAAGGCGCTCAGGTCCGCTACGACCTCGAGCGGGGCCGCGTCGGGGTCAATCCCTTCGACGCGGATCGTTTCGCGCAACTGCACCTGCCCCCCGGTAAATGCCTCGATCACCTCATCGGGCAAGCCCTGCTCCCAGGTCCCGCGCAACGGACTGGCGACGACGCGTAAGATCATGTGGTTGGTCCAGTCGCTGCTGACGTAGAGCGCGCCGCGGGCGTCGGTCGTCAGCCCGGTCGGCCTGCCCCAAACTCCGCTACCGGACGAAAGGCGGGGTTGGAAACCGGTAAGGAAATCGCCGACCCGGGCGTTCTGTCCGTCCGGATCGGCAAAGAGCGCTACCACCTTATTGCCAAGTACCGCCGCGTTCGACCCGCCACGAGAGGCGACAAAGGCCGCGTTGCGGTAGGTCGGCGAGAAGCGATCACCGATGTAAAAATGGATAGCCATCGGGGCCAGGTGTGCCGGCAGCATCGCCGTAGGCCTGGACATCCGCTCGACATTGGCGCTATCCTGCGCGGTAATGGGGAAAATCGCGTTCTCGTAGGTGCTGATGCCGAAATCCACCCAGGTGCGGAAACCGAAGGCCAACGGCCAGCCGAAAAAGTCCCCGTCGCTGATCGCCGTCACCAACTCCGGCGGCAAGTGGGACCCCTCGCGGTCGTGGCCGTTGCCGGTCGCCCACAATTGGTTGGTCACCGGGTGCAGCGCCAGCCCGACGGCGTTGCGCAGGCCCGTGGCGAAGATCCGCCGCCCCGTGCCGTCGGCGTTGAATTCTAGGATCGCCGCGCGCTCGGGGTCCTCCTCGCGGCAGATATCACAAGTCGAGCCGATCGAGACGTAGAGCTTGTCGTTTTGCTCGTCGAAGACGATCGTGCGGGTGCGGTGTTGCTTGGACGGGGGCAAGAGCGCCAGCGGTTCTTTCTCCGTCTCGTAGACCCCGTCGCCATCTGCGTCGGCGAAGCGGCGCACGGCGTGGCGGTCGCCGACGTAGAGCTCACCCTTGTAGAATTGAAAATTGTTGGCCCACCACAGATTCTCCACCACCACCAGCGCCGTATCGGCCACGCCGTCCCCGTCGCGGTCGGGCAGGGCAATGATCTGGCCGGTCATTTCATCGGCCGGGGGTACGATATTGCCGTCGTTGGGCGGCCCGAATTGCGAGGCGCCCCCGGCCTTCATATTGGCCACGTGCAGTACGCCCTCCGGATCCAAGGCCATAAAGCGCGGCCCCTCCAGCGGGGCGCCGGCGGCGAAGACATTGACCGCGAAACCGGGCGGTACCATCAACTCGCGCTCGGCGGGGGCGGTCTCGGCGTAGCGCTCGGGCACGACCAGGGGCACTGGCCCGAGGTCGAGGTCGATCTGCGGGGTCAAAAACACCTGGCCCGGCTCGGGGTCGGCCAAGTGCGGGGGCTGGGCCAGCGCGTTGGTTATCAGGAGCGCCAGGAGTGCGCCCGTCAATATGGATTTAGTCATTGTGATCATTCTCCTAGACTAAGAGTGGTTGCGTACCAGAAGACGTGCGGAAAAGCACATCAAAGCTAATCGTGCCAATTTTGGTTCTATTCTCAATCTGGGTAATGCGCGGTTGGGAGATGCTAGTGATCTCGGCCAACTGGCCTTGCGTCAAAGCAAACCGTTTTCTGCTCTTGACGATTTTCTCGATGAGTTGCTCTTTCTGCCGTAGCTCATTGATATTGACGCCAAGCTCTTCGGCCCATTCTTTGATGTCCATTTTTCCCCAGGGCATATTCAAATCTCCTTCAGTCTGCTGAGGATCAACCGTCGATCTTTACTCGCCAGCGCAGTCCGATTAGGTCTCCTTCGGATACAAGAGGCCCGCTTGCTCCAGGTAGGTCAGTAGTTTACCCAAAGCATCGACTTTATTGTATAACTTAATCCTGGTGCGCTTTCCAGTGCGAGTTCCTTTGTCAGTGGCTTCCGCCTGACTGATTTCCTGAACCGCACGTAAATCACCCTCTTGCACGGCTGATAGGTTGATCAGAATATTTCCCCGTGGATCGATATCCACATAGCGGCCTATATCACTGCAACCAACTGCAAGCAGGTCGTCCAGGACATCCTGGGCACTTAGCTTTGACGCTTGGACGCGCTGAGTAAGAGCTTCACGAATTTGCTCGTAGACCTTAGCATTTCTTAACAAGCGATTGCCCTGGGCATGGGCCGTTTTCTCGCCATAGCCGGCACGTATCCTGCGGCCTGAGTCGCGTTCAGATCCTTGAGATATTCCGCGACAAATAGCTTTTGCTTGTCGTTCAGATCTTTGGGTCGGTCGTTAGCCATGGTTTGATTCTCCAGGGCTTGTTGACCGCACCATCGCAAGGATGCCGGTCTTGATCGCATCGGGCAGGACGTCCCAGGCAGCGACCACTTCTCCAAGTTCATCGGAAATCGGGTACGCTGCTGCTACGCTTTCGGGGTGTGAAAAAGTGTTTTGAGCGTGTGTGGAAACTGTGGGCTTTTGTTTTTTGTCGCCAGCAGCAGGTTGGCTTAGTGTTTGATTTTGTTGGGTTTTTGTGGGGTTGTGCGTTAGCTGTGTCGATTTCTGCGTTTGGCTCTGGACAGGTTCGATTCCCGCCGCCTGCACCATTTTAAAAGAGTTGCACTTTCTTGTTCTGCGCCGACGGCCTGGCGGTGCAACCTAGGCCTCTTTGGGACTAGTCGTTAAGCCAGGCGGGATTCCGACGACGCGGGGCAACGCCTCTGGTAGGCGAAGATACACTGCTTCGATGAGGAATCGACATGAGAATAATCCCCACAAGAGTTGTCGTACTGTTTTCTATAATTTCCCCACTTCAGATATCAATAAATACCCGAGCAATAATAAACGAGTCTACAGCACCCCCTCCGTCCGCAGTGCCTCGATCTCTTCGTGCGACAGCCCTAGATGCTCGCCCAACACCTCCTCTGTATGCTCCCCGAGCTTCGGCCCACGCTGGTGCTCCTTCTTATAGTCGCTAATCTTGACCGGACTGGCCACCTGGCGCACCGTGCCAAAGTCTGGATGCGACATCGCCAATACCATCTCGTCTTCAACCACTTGCTCATCGGCAAAGGCCTGCGCAACCGTGTTGACCGGCGCGCACGGCACTTTACCCTTGAGCCGCTCCAACCACTCGTCCGTCGCGCGTTTTTGCGATAGATCTTTTAAAAGCGGCACCAATGCTTCTCTGTTTTGCAGCCGCAGTGCAAAGCTGCAAAAGCGCGGATCTGCACCCAGCTCCGGCGCCCCCAAAATCCGCACCAAATTCTGATAGAACTTCTCCTTGGCGCACATCACCACCAAAAAACCATCTGCGGTGGGCAATACCTGCGAAGGTATCTGCGACGGATGCGATGAATCGGGCATGCGCTGCGGTTGGTACCCCTTGGTCAGATGCCAGGCCGCCACATAACCCAGCTGCGAAAGCGCCGTATCAAAGAGATTCACATCCACATCGCAGCCCTTGCCCGTCGTGCGCGCACGCAATATCGCGCTCAAAACACCCATCGCCGCCATTACACCCGCACTCAGATCCACCAGCGACAATCCCGCCTTCTGCGGCGCCCCGTCCGGCTCGCCCGTCAGGTCCATCCAACCAGCATAACCCTGCATCAAATAGTCGTACCCCGGCTCGGCGGCGCGCGCGCCGTTGCGCCCAAATGCCGATAGGGAGCAGCAAACTATGGTGGGTTTTATCTCGCCCAGCGCCGCATAGTCCAGACCCAACTTGACCGGTAAATCGCCGCGCAAATTATTAAATGCACAGTCCGCAACTTCCACCAACCCATGCAGAATTTCCTGCCCGCGCGGATGCAACAAATTGAGCGTGATGCTTTTTTTATTGCGATTGAAACTCTGGAAGTACACGCTGTCCTGTTCGGCCGTATGGGGCTGCACATAACGAGCCACATCGCCCCCAGTAGCCGGATTTTCGACCTTGATAATCTCCGCCCCCAGATCCGCGAGCAGCATCGTGCCCCAGGGCCCGGCGCCAAACTGCTCCACCGCAATAAAACGCACGCCCGCGAGCGGCGGCGGGGCCTGTTCCTCTACAGCCATCAGTCTTCGCCCTTCCCGTTATTTAATACGAGTAAACGCCGCGCTCGCTCGACAATCGGCAAGTCCACCATGCGCCCATCGACAACCGTCACACCGCTGCCAGTCGCTTCAGCTGCAGCAAAGGCCACGACGATGCGCCGGGCAATCGCAACCTCTTCTTCCGTCGGCAAAAACCCTTTGTGCACCGCTTCGATCTGCGCTGGATGGATCAGGCATTTGCCGCTAAAACCAAGTAAACGCGCCCGCTGCGTTTCGCGGACCAGTCCTGCGGCATCGTCCAGGTCCAAGAATGCCTTGTCTATGGCCTGTAGCTTTTGGCTGGCCGCCGCTACTGCCAGCCCCGAGCGAGCGTAGAGCAACGCGTCCGCCTCATCCGGCATCAGCGTCAAAAAACCCATATCTAGCGCATAGTCCTCCGCCCCCAACATCAGCCCCGCCATACGGCTACTTGCGTTGGCAATAACCGGCGCCTGCACCAAACCGCGCGCACTTTCGACTAGCGCGACCAATTTGATCTCTCCCTCTGGTAAAACAATGCTCTTTTCCAACGCACTCAACGCCGTGTCTACCTGCTCTATATGCTCTACCTCCTCGACCTTCGACAGCACCACACCAGCTAGCCCCGGCCGCACTATGGCCTGCAAATCCACCTGTATCATAGCGCTCTGTGCTGCATGCACGCGCACAAAGCGCTTTGCGCACGAAGCAGGCTGCCCGAGTGCTTCTGCAACCACGCAACGCGCTGATTCTTTTTTATCGGGTGGTACCCCATCTTCCAAATCGAAGATGATCACATCCACATCCAACCCCAGCGCCTTGTCCACCATTTTCTGGCTATGCCCAGGCACAAATAACCAGCAGCGCTCCTTCTGTATCGACATCGACCTCAGCCCTCCTCGACTGCCGGAAAAAAATCGTCGTGCGGAGCATGACCTTTTTTATAAATCATCACACTGCGCGTAAAATCGATGACAACTTTACCGTCTTGATTAATACCGCGCGAGCGCACCTGCACAATGCCCGCATTGGCATACGAACGCGATTCGCGCTTGGCCAAGACTTCGGTCTCGCAGTAGAGCGTATCGCCGACAAAAACCGGGTTGGGCAGCTTTACTGCTTCCCACCCCAGATTGGCCAGGGCATTCTCACTGACATCTGGCACACTCATGCCCACGATCAGTGCCAGCGTAAACGTGCTGTTAACCAGGATTTTTTTCCACTGGGTATCCGCGGCTAGACGCGCGTCGAAGTGCAGCGGATTGCTGTTGAGCGTCAAATGCGTAAAGAGCGAATTGTCCATTTCCGTCACCGTGCGCCCATAGCGACTGCGATACACATCGTTCGGCACAAAATCCTCGTAATACCGCCCCTGCCAACCCACGACCACCTTCTTTTTATTATCAGTCATATCGTTTTCTGTTTAGTAGCCAATAGCTGTACTGACCCGGTACGGCTCGACGCCGCCCCGTAGCACACCGGCGTTATGATCAACCAAAATGCCGTTGGGCCGGCCAAAGTAAGAGCTGAGAAAATGTTCTTCCCGCACCACGACCTCGTGACCCCTATGTTGCATCGCCTCGATCACCGCTGTTGG
>DQLG01000285.1 GCA_015660315.1 Candidatus Latescibacterota bacterium | reverse complement strand
GAAACCAACAGGTATAAAGAAAGCGGCTTGATTGATTTCGTCCCCTTTCTTAGGGGGAGCTGTACTTAGAGTTCGCGGCCTTCGGCAGCTCGGAACACATCCTGTGTTCCTCCGAGGGCTATCCCCCTACGCCGCTTCCTGCGGCTTGGGGGACAGCAAAGTCGCTGCGGGTATCCCCCCCACCCACCCTTGGCGGCCACTGAGTTTAAGATTTGCTCTTGTTCGGTTTTCATGAAGAAATAGGCAGTATTCGTTTTAACCACAGCGCACAGTACGTAACTAAAGAATGAAAAGAGCCGGTCTTGCCGTATAGACCGGCCCTCGGCGATCAGCGGGATAAACTCGTCTCTTTTGCGTTCGTCGTCTACCTGCATGCGCAATAGCGCTAGCGCCGCCGTCGCGTTCCCTCGGCGGCAGGAAGCACGAAAGCACAGCATGTCGTGTCGTGAGAATTATTCGTCCTCCAGCGCAAAAGGCGGCACCACATCTTCGTCGAGTGGGAAAATCGGCCGCACGCATTGCGTATAGGGTAGGCTCTTGAGATTGGCGCTAGTCGAGCCGGGCACGTCGACGGCGACGATACGCGTGGCGAGTGCCTCGTAGTGAACGCGGAAGCCGTTGGGGGATTTGCAGACTACGAGGTCGTAGTCGGTCGGCTCCAGGCCATGGGCTTGGAAAATTCGCAGGCCGACAGAGGCGGCGATATGCTCGGTGACGAGGATGGCGTGTTGGCGGTGGATCAGCACGGCGGTGCGGCCGGCTTCGGCGGGTAGGCCGCCTTCGTAGGTAAAATTGCCGTCGGAGAGGGTTTGCACGTAGACTGCAAGCGAGAGCGGTGTAAAACGCGCGGGGTCGATGCTGCCGCCGAGATCCAAGCTCAGCGTGGCGCCGACACCGGCGGCGTGGGCTTTGGCGACGGCGGCAGCGTCGACTAAAGGGAGCAGAGCCTTCTTAGAATAGTTATGGTCGAGCAGGCCGCGGAAAATGGCGTTGCTATCGCCGGAGGCGCCCGAGGCGGTGGAGTCGGCGGCGTCGGAAAAGACCGTGAGGCCGTCGGTTGCTTCGGCCAATTGCACGGCCTTTTCTAAAGAGGTGAGATCGGCGACGAAGAGCTCGCGGTGTTGCCACATAAAGCGCGCCAGACGCAAGGCTTCTTTTTCTGCGCGCTCGGGATCGTTGTCGGTGGTGACGAAGATATTGGATTGCAGGTCGGGCGTATCGGTGAAGGGGTTGCCGATATTGATGCCGGCGGCCAAACCGCCTTCGGATGCTTCGATCTCTTGGCAGATCACCAGCGCCTCGCCAAATTTTCCGGTGGCGGTGATGAGTTGGTCGCCGCGGGCCAGAAGGGGAATCTGCACGCGAGCTGAGGTCGGTTTGGCACCGCCTTCCATTATTTCGAGCAGGACTTTGGCCGAGCGTTGCCCGGTCTGTCGCATATCGACGTGCGGGTAGGTATGCAGCAGAACCAGTGCATCAGTCATATCGACCATGCGCTGCGAGACGACGGCGTGCAGGTCGAGGTTGGCGACTAATGGCACATCGCCGATGGCCTCGCGGATGCCGGCGAGGACGCGGCCTTCCGGGTCGCCTTCTTCTTCGCTGGCCATGGCGCCGTGCATGCTGATACAGGCCCCGTCGACCTCGGCGTTGGCGCGGACTTCGGCGAGCAATTCGTCGACTAGGCGGTCAAGGTCCTGTTGTACAACCAGCCCGCCGGTGGTCCGCGCCCAAGCGGCATAGGTTGGAACGATTTCGATATTGCCGTGCTCGGTGAAGACTTCAATCGCACCGCCTGTGGTAGTATTTGCAGCGCGCAAATCTTCGATCAATGCGGCGCCGCGGCGGATTTCGAAATCAGTATATTGTGTAGGTTTGGGGTTGAAACTGCCCACTTCCTGTTTGCATACGGCCATCAAGATGCGTTTCATGCTTTGTCTCGCTGTGATTGGTTGCCGGGGGTGTGATTGCGTAATCTACGCGATCGACAACTGGAGGAAAAGTGGACTGTGGTCAAGCCACTAAAAGGCCGGGTTAAAGACCGAGTCGCGCTAGCTACCTGCAGGTGTTGGCGTTGATCGACACTCAGGGGGGCGGGTTGCCTATCCGCGATTTGCAGTTGTAGCCGGAGAGGGTGCGTAGGTAATAGAAGAGGGAAGTTCCCGACGGCTATTGGTATATAGAGGAGTTCGCGCCGGTTGGGCATTTATCTCGTTCAGAATTTGTATACGCAGTCCTGTACCCTGCAGCCCAACAGCGATGCGCATCCATGCGGGTTTATTTGTACGAGCGCGGTAAATTCCCCGGGGTGCTGTTGCATATCCGCGACGATTTGCCGGTTCAGTTTTGGCGGTAGATTGCAATAGCCGCTGCCAAAGTCGATGTAGTCCAGTCGCACGGAAGCCTTCGCCACGGTCTGATGGGCTTCCAATTGGCCGAAGGGCTGCTCCTGCCCTCCGCAGACCAGCGAATCCGCCCTCTGAAGGCAAGCTCGTCCAGTCCGTAGCGTTGTGAGATCGTGGCCGCCTGGCGGGAGCGCCTGCCGCAGGTTGTCGTAGGTTACCCGGTGGATTCCGGTTACCGGTGTGGACAAAAGATCGAAGGGCACCCGGTCGGGTTCCTAGTGAAGCAGGGTTTTGCGGATGCGCTCTCTAGAAGTCATAGCCGCCTCCCGCCCTATCCGATATGGTCGGCGTCG
>DQLG01000856.1 GCA_015660315.1 Candidatus Latescibacterota bacterium | reverse complement strand
GCCGGCGGCGAGCCCTTTTTCGAATGGATCCGATTCCTTCATCTGATTCTCCCTTACTATGGTATTGACATGGTGCGGCAGACAACGCACATGATTGCTCTATTCGTCGTGGTCAATTCTATACTCGTTGGCCGGCGCGGTCAATCTCGTGGCAAAACAAAGCAAAACCTTATTGCTACCCGGCCCTTATTGGTCCAGTGTCGCCGCGATTCTACACGATCGATCAAAATTAAGTCGCTGACCCGCAACCTGACCAGGCAATAACCTACACGCCCTTCAATTCCACCTCGTGCTTGTGGTGACAAGCGGCCAGATGCGGCTGGCCACCCTGAAAATCCTCCAATACCGGTATCTGCTCGCGACACAGATCGCTACTATAACGACACCGCGGCGCAAAAGCGCACCCCGTCTCACCCACCTCGGTCACCTCCCCGGCCTCGCTCACATCCTCGTCCTCGTCCATCCACACCGCGTGCGGGTCCGGTGCCGGTGCAGCGTTGAGCAACATCGCCGTATAAGGGTGCTGCGGGTTGGCAAACAATGCTTCCGTCTCCGCCTGTTCCACCAACCGTCCCTGGTACATCACCGCCACCTCGTCGCACAAATAGCGCACCACGCTCAAATCGTGTGCGACAAAGAGCAAGGTGAGATTGAGGTCCTGTTGTAGTTCCTGCAACAGATTTAGAATCTGCGCCTGCACGCTGACATCAAGCGCGGAAACCGGCTCGTCGGCAACGATCAGCGACGGGCTGAGCGCCAGGGCGCGAGCGATGCCGATGCGCTGGCGCTGACCGCCAGAAAAGGCGTGCGGATAACGGCGTATATACCGGGGGTCCAAGCCCACCCGCTCCATCAACTCCGTCACGCGCAACTCGCAATCGCGCGACGACCAACCGTGCGCGACCAAGGGCTCGGAGATCAAGTCCAAGACCGGCATGCGCGGGTTCAACGACGAGTAGGGGTCCTGGAAAATCATCTGCGCCTCGCGGCGGACTTCCTTGATCTGCCGGCGCGACAGCTTCGCCATATCAACCACCTGCCCACTCTGCTGGCGAAAGAGGATCTCGCCGTCGGTCGGGTCCAACGCGCGCAGGATCATCCGCCCCGTAGTCGTCTTGCCGCAACCGCTCTCGCCGACTAGCCCAAGAATCTTACCCTGCTCTAGCGTAAAGCTAACGCCGTCGACCGCTTTTACCCAACCGGTCTGCCGTTGCAAAAGGCCTCGGCGCACCGGGAAGTGCTTTTTGAGGTCCCGCACTTGCAGGATCGCGTTATCGGCGATAGTCGCTGAATCACTCATCGATCAACTGCCTTCTTCGGTATGGATAAAGCAACTAGCGAAATGGCCTTTGCCGACCTGCGTATGCGCGGGCATTTGCCGTTTGCATATATCGCCGACCTGCTTCGTACAACGCGTGTGGAATGGACAGCCCGTAGGCAAAGCGAAGGCACTCGGCACACTGCCCTCAATCGGTTCGAGGCGCTTACTCTTGTCCGTCAGACTCGGAATCGAATGCAACAGTGCCTGAGTATATGGGTGCGCCGGGTTATCAAAGATCTCGACCACCGGCCCTTCTTCGATCACCTGCCCCAGATACATCACATAGACGTATTCGACCGTATGCGCTATTACGCCCAAATCGTGTGTAATCAACATCAGTGCCAGCCCTAACTCGCGCTGCAGACGCTGGATCAGTTTGAGCACCCTCGCCTGCACCGTCACATCGAGCGCGGTGGTCGGTTCGTCGGCGATCAACAATCTGGGTTTACTCGCCAGCGCCATCGCGATCATCGCCCGCTGCCGCATCCCGCCCGACAACTGAAAAGCATAGTCGTCGGCGCGTTCGTCTGGCCCCACAATGCCCACCAGATCCAATAGCTCCACCACCCGTCGCCTGGCCGCCTGATCATCCATCGGGTCGTGCAGTTGGATCATCTCGGCGATCTGGTTGTGGATTGTATGTACCGGCGAGAAGGCCGTCATCGGCTCCTGGAAAATCATCGAGATATCGCCGCCGCGGATCTGTCGCATCTCGGCGCTCGACGAGTCGATCGTCGCCAGGTCGACCACCTGCTCGTCGAGCTTGCGACGATAGCGAATATGGCCGCTGGTGATCTTGGCCCCCGGCGGCAGGATGCGCAATAGCGCATTGGAGGTCATGGTCTTGCCGCAGCCGCTCTCGCCGACAATGCCAACCGCCTGGCCGGCGTCGATGCGAAAACTAACGCCGTTGAGCGGACGCACCACCCCCTCGTCGCGGTCAATCACCACGCTGAGATTCTCCACATCAATAAGCGGAGCGTCTGTCGCTTCTGTGTTCATAATTCCCTCATATCAACGACTCGAATACGGATCGGCCGCGTCGCGCATGCCATCGCCCATCAAATTAAAAGACAGCACCGCAATCAAGACAAAAAGCCCTGGTAGTAATAACCACGGCGCCATCGCCACCGCCTGAAAATTCTGTGCCTTCTGCAATAACACGCCCCAACTGACCACCGGCGCCCGCAAGCCTATGCCTAAAAAACTCAACGCGGTTTCACCTAAGATCATGCCCGGTACCGCCATGGTCGCCGAGGTGATCACATGGCTCAAGAAAGACGGTAACAGGTGTTTGAATATAATCTTGACCTCGTGTGTACCCGACAGCCGGGCGGCAACGACAAAATCCTCCTCGCGCAACGACAGGAAACGACCGCGCACCACCCTAGCCAAACCCGTCCAGCCCATCAGCGAGAGGATAACCATTACCCCAAAATAAACCCGCAAAGGCGGCCAGTGCGCCGGCAATGCCGCCGAAAGTGCCATCCACAGCGGCAACTGCGGGATCGCCATCAACACCTCGATCATGCGCTGTATTACGATATCGACCCAGCCGCTATAATAGCCGGCCAGGCCACCGAGAAAAATTCCAATAAAAAAAGTCAGCGCCACACCGACCAAGCCAATGGTCAGTGATATGCGCGACCCGTAGAGGATCCGGCTAAACAGATCGCGGCCCAAGTCGTCGGTGCCAAAGAGAAACATCGGCCCGGCGCCGGCTGTGAACAGATGCGTATCCGCGTCAAAAAGATTCCACATCTCGTAGACGGGGCCATCAGCGAAAAAATAAATCGGATACCTGCGCTCCACATCGAGCAGGTATTGCCTTTCCCACACATCGGCTTGCGGGTCTCCCGCCAAGCCGTAGACAAAGGGCCGCAAGTGAAAACCGCCCTCGTGGTCAAAAAAACGCATCTCCTGCGGCGGACAGAGCACGTAATCCGCATGGCGCTGGTTCGGATCGTAGGGCGAGATGAATTCGCAGATTGCAGCGACG
>DQLG01000027.1 GCA_015660315.1 Candidatus Latescibacterota bacterium | reverse complement strand
GAATGGCGCTCGGCCAGGCTCCAATTGAACGAGCCGTTCAAAAAGAAGCTGCGATTACTCAGGTCAGAGCTGGAGTCACGGCAGGTGCCATCGCTCGAGCGCACGAAATGACTTGCACAACGGTTGGTATCGAGCACTCGTACCGCGAGGTTTCGCTGGTCGCTGGTCTGAAAGCGGGCTTTCGTATTAAACAGGAGTTTTTCGACCAGCTTGCCCGAGATATCCGCGTTCCAATTAATGCTCTCGCTACTGCGGTCGGTACCGAAAAAGCGGTTGCCTCGGTCCTGAGCCGCACTGGCGGTATTGGTGCGCTCGCTTTCGTTATAAGAGGCGTTATTGCTCACCTTAAAACGGCCGAGGTCGAAATTGAGGCTGGAGGACAAGCCCGTGCTGCGGTTTTCCGAAAGCTCGGCGCCCACCGTCGTGTCGCGCAAAACCTGCTCGCCCAGCACTTCTTCGTTGATGACCGAACGCGTTATGCCCTGTTGGGAGCGGGTCTCGGACAAGCTCAGGCTGGCACGCACATCACCGGGGAAGGTATACCCCAAACTGCTGCTAAACCCCTCGCTGCGGTTTTTATTGTTCTTGAGGGTATTATCCCGCTTGGAGAACGAAACCGAATTGCTCAGTTTTTTGCCGGCGACCTTGATATCGGGCGAAGCCCGCAATGACGCGCTATACTGAATTCCGGTCTCCTCGATCGTGCTGTCGAGGTTCGCACGGCTATCACGGGTGGTCGTAATCAGGCCTGGGGTGATATTGGCGGAGAGATCCTTGAAAAAACCGTCTTTGAACGGCTTCGACTGAAAGCGGAAATTAAAGGACTGGTTGCGGATCTTCTGCTTCTGCAACGAGGCGTTGCGGGCCGACATGCTGACACCGAGGCCGATTGTGGCCTTGGGCCCTAGAATCGGATAGTTGACCGAAGAGCTGATCGAGGCGTTGTCCTGCCAGGTCTTGCCTCCGCTGCGATCGTCGAGCGTGAACCCCATACTCGCCGACGCGTTGATCGTCAGTTTTGACGTCGAATCACCTACCGCTGAAAAGCGCACAGGCGTCGAATAGTTCCAACTGGGCAAACGGTGGTTCCAGGACGTTCGCGTACTCGAACGACCGAAATTGAGCGAATACTGCTGCGCGTCAACCACACTGCACATAACCAAAATAAACAAGGCCAAGCGCCAAAAAAAATGCTTCATGACGCTTCTTCCCCGAGATTCGTACAGGCATCGCTCAGTCGGATAAATTCCTCAATCGACAATTCTTCCGGCCGCCGCGTCAGCTCTATGTCGGCCCGTTCGCCCAAACCCTCCAGCCAATCCCGGCCACCTTCCGGATTGAGCCCCATAAGCGAATTACGCAACATCTTGCGCCGCTGGCCGAACGCTTGACGCACCACCCGGCCAAAATAGGCCGCGTCCTCCACCGGGAAACGCGGACCATCGGCGAAGCGCAACTCGACGACCGCTGAATCGACAGAGGGTGACGGGCGAAAGCAATGGCGGCCCACCTGCAGGCGCATTTCGACTTCGGCGCGCATACCCACCAGCACCGACAGCAGACTATAGTCCTTAGAGCCGGGCCTAGCAACCAAACGTTGGGCCACTTCGCGCTGGACCATGATGACGGCCCGGTCAATATGGTCGGCTTGTGCGAGAAAATGAAAGATCAGCGGAGCGGTGATATTGTAGGGCAGATTGCCGACGATGAGCAGGCGATCGCCGCCTTCGTCGCGCAAGACTTGCCCCAGGTCGACTTCGAGAATATCCCCCTCGATCAAATGCAGCCCCTTGGCCCCCAACCGCTCGCGCAACATCGCCGCCAAATCGCGATCGATCTCGACCGCCACTAGGCGTTCCAGGCCCGCGACCAGACCATTGGTCAACGCCCCCCGCCCCGGACCTATCTCAACGACTACCTCGCCCTTCTTCGGGCGGACCAAGCCGATAATGGAGCGTATAACCCCCCTGTCGACCAGGAAATTCTGGGCAAAACGTCGCCGTGGACGGTGGCTGCTCACTTGCGCCTGGCTCCGGCCAAACTAGCTTCCGGCGGCATCGTTGACGTCTGCCCCCCACGACGCAGGCTACGCCATAAATCGGTCAGCACCAATTGCGGACTCGCGTTGTTCGCCAACGTCTCGGCCGCGCGATCGATCTCCAAGGCGGCCCTCGCCGCATCGATGGTCCCCGATGCGGATTCGAGATATGCGCGCCGATCGACCTGGACCACCGCTTCCCCCTGGCCATGAGCCAATAGGAAGAGATCTCTCAGATACTGGCCGCAGATCAGCAAAAAACCTTCGATCTCGCCCCGGTCACCGCCCAATTCACCAAGGATGTTCCAATAGACCTCATCCTGCTGAGCCGCACCAGCGGCAAGAAACTCCTCGACTAATCGCCGCGTCTCGTCGAACTCCCCGGCGGCAACCTCTTTGGCGCGCTGCAAAGAGCCCGCTCCCATGCGCACCGCAAGTTCTAAACGCTCCCCGGCCACACCTTCAAGCTCGAGCTGTCGCCTGATCGAATCCACGCTCAAGGGGCCCAGGGTCAGGCGTTGACAACGCGACAGCACAGTGGGCAATAGACGTTCGGGCGCCGTTGCAACTAGTACAAGAACCACCCGGGCGGGTGGCTCTTCAAGTATTTTGAGCAGGGAATTGGCACCGGCCGAGTGCATCCGCTCGGCGGCGAAGAGCAAACCGATCTTGCGTGGCGACTCCGTCGGAGAATACGAAAGTTCCTTTTGCAACTGGCGCAGGTGCTCGACGGCGATATTCGCGTTGCTCGGAGGATTTGCCCCTCCGGCAAGAAACTCGACGACTGCATCGCGCAAGGCTTCGGGGGAAGCTTCCCGCTTCCCCCGGCGCGGGGGCAAGGGCATGGCGGTATGGAGATCGGGATGTTGCAGTGAGTCGACCTTGCGGCAAGTTGGACACTGATCGCAGGAAAAGGGACTGCCCTCTATGCAGAGTACGGCTTTGACTAATTCGAGCGCAAAGCGCCTTTTGCCCGTTCCGTCCGCCCCACAGACCAAGATCGCATGGGGGATGCGCCCCGATTCCAACCAGGATGCAGCGACGGCCTTGGCTCGGTCTTGATCGGCCAGATCGCTAAGTGACACTAAAAACTCCCCGGGACGTCGGGGACGCCGCCTGTGCAGTTAAATCCAATAGTTATCTCTGCAACAAGCTCTTTCCGTTGTCGAGATCGAAAAAATGGGCCTTGTCGATCTCGACCGCCAATGTCACCATTTGATCGATCTTCGGCATATTCAGCGGGTCGACACGGGCGACAAAAGACGTCTTACCAGTAGTCAGGTTAAGAAAGACTTCATTACCCATCGGCTCGACGACTTCGACCTTGGCCTCGATTTTAATGGTTTCAACATTGCGGCCGATAGTCTCGGGGTCATGAATATCCTCGGGACGAATACCCAACATCACCTCTTTGTCCACATAGTCGCCCAACTGCTCGGTATAGCGAGCAGGCATCGCGAGTTGCACGTTGCCCTCATCAAAGAGCAAATTGCCACCGCTCGAAGACAACTTCCCGCGGATGATATTCATCGACGGGCTGCCGATAAAACCAGCGACAAATTGATTGACGGGTTTATTATAAAGGCTGAGCGGCTCGTCGATCTGCTGGATCAGGCCATCGCGCATGACGACGATGCGGTCTCCCATCGTCATCGCCTCGGTCTGGTCATGGGTCACGTAGACCATCGTCGCCTCAAGGCGGTTGTGCAATCTGCTGATTTCGGCGCGCATCTGTACCCTCAACTTGGCATCGAGGTTGGAGAGCGGCTCGTCAAAGAGAAAGACCTTGGGTTTGCGCACGATGGCGCGCCCCACCGCCACGCGTTGGCGCTGACCGCCCGAAAGGGCTTTGGGTTTGCGCTCGAGCAATTCCTGGATGCCGAGGATCTCGGCCGCTTCCTGGACCCGTGCGTCGATCTCGTCTTTGGGGTATTTCCGTAGCTTGAGCCCAAAAGCCATGTTCTGGTAGACCGTCATATGCGGATAGAGCGCATAGTTTTGGAAAACCATCGCGATATCGCGGTCTTTGGGGGGCACGTCGTTGACCACCGTCCCGTCAATAGATATCTCACCGCCAGAAATCTCCTCGAGCCCGGCGATCATCCGCAGCGTCGTCGATTTGCCACACCCCGAGGGGCCGACGAGGACCACAAATTCCTTATCCTTGATCTCGATATTGGCGTCGTCTACAGCCACCACGTTCTTGTCGTACACTTTGCGAATATTTTTTAGAATGACTTCAGCCATCTCATCCTTCTCCTGCTAGTATCGCACCTGGGCATTGGCTCTGAGTGCTGCGAGAGCATAAGTATAACAAATAAATTACAAAATCTCTATGCTGCGCCCCATTATAATCCCATCGTCCCTAGGACCGCTATAATGGGCGGTGCGGACCTCCAAGGATCGGAAGCCCGTTTTATCGTATAACATCAAAGCAGCCCGGTTGGCTGCGCGCACTTCGAGCGTACAGCGGTCGGCACCCCGCCGTTGAGCCTGAAGGATTATCTGCTGCAAAAGTCGCGAGGCATAACCCCGACGACGGGACTCCGATTCCACGGCGAGACTGGCCAGATGAAAATCCCGGCCATCGCAATAGCCTAACGCATAAGCTACCAATTCCCCGGTGTGCATAAGGCCCAAACACAAAGCGCTGCGATCTGCAAACAAGTAGAGGAAATCCTCTTCGCTCCATGGACTAGCGAACGAATGTTGCTCTATCGCCATCAGAGACTGCAGATGACCAGGCCCCAAGGCAACAAAGCGGCCACCGTCGGTCATTTGCGCGACAAAGGTATCGCGTCGGGCGGGCGCACATACTCGGGCTCGGCCGAATCGATATCAACGGTCTCACCCCGTTCCAACTTTGATAGCGCCAACCACCCGATGGTTCCCGCGTCCGGGCGAGCGCAAAAAGAAGGCGCGATGTGGGCATTCGGCCCCAAGAGATCTCGATAGACCTCGGCTCCGTCCCCGGTGAAAATTGTCGGCTGTCCCGCCCGTTCCTCGGCTAATTGCGTCGGCACGATAGCACGAGGCCCTATACGCTCGACAGGCACGCCCTCTGTTGTATCATACAATGCGGTATAAACTTCGCGTTTGCGCGCATCGAGAACAGCACAGACGGGCAAGCGGGCAAAAGGCAGACGGGCCGCCAACGTCTCCAATGTCGATACGGTCACCAAAACTTTGTCGGCCGCCAGACACAGCCCTTTGGCCGCGCTCAAAGCAATGCGCAGCCCCGTAAACGACCCCGGACCAATCGAGACGGCTATCGCTTGTAACGCCTCCATACCCACATTTGCCACACTCAACGCCGCTTCAATTTCGACGAAGAGTCGCTGCGAGTGCTGTAAGCCGACATTGAAATAGCGGTTGATAACCAGCCCTTCGTCCGCATAGAGCGCTACGCTGCCTACCGGCGTAGCTGTATCCAACGCCAAAATCACAGTATTATAACCTTG
>DQLG01000511.1 GCA_015660315.1 Candidatus Latescibacterota bacterium | reverse complement strand
TGGGCTTTGGGATTACGATATCCCAGCCGCGCCGGTATTGATGGACGTTGAGATCGACGGTCGTGCGCGCAAGATCGTCGCGCAGGTGACGAAGCAGGCCTTCTGTTATGTCTTTGACCGCGTCACCGGCGAGCCGATCTGGCCGATCGTCGAAAAGCCAGTGCCTCAGTCGCCATTGTCCAGCGAAAATGCATCAACGACACAACCCATGCCCAGCAAACCGGCGGCCTTTGACCGGCAAGGCCTGAGCGAAGCCGATCTGATTGACTTTACGCCCGAACTGCGGCAAGCGGCGCAGGCGCTGGTGGTGAATTTTAGGCATGGGCCGCTCTATACGCCGCCCTCTGAGCAGGGGACCATCCTAGTGCCGGGTTTACTTGGGGGGGCTGATTGGTCGGGGGCGGCAGCTCATCCGGGTAAAGGCCTGCTCTATGTGCCTTCGCACACCCTGCCGGCTTTGGTGTGGGCTAAGCGCAACGACAATCCGCTGGCTCTTTCGTCGTATAGAGCTGAGACCTCTGAGCCTTTCGCCGGTCCAAGGGGGTTGCCGCTGACGAAACCGCCCTATGGCCGGATTACCGCTATCGATATGCAGACGGGTGAGCATGTCTGGATGAGCCCAGTGGGGCGCGGTCCGGCGGACCATCCGGCGCTTAGAGATCTGGATCTACCGGATTTGGGTTGGGCTAATCGCAGTTTCGCGGTGGCCACGCCGACCTTGTTATTGGTCGCTTCTCAGGATCCAGGCTCGTTTTCCGAGCGCCGTCGTCGCCGATCGGCTAGCACATCGCAAGAGGCGTACTTACGGGCGTTCGACCTCGATACCGGCGATCTGGTCGGGCAGGTCGCGTTGCCGGGCAATGCCTCGGGCAGCCCGATGACCTATATGGTCGCTGGCCGGCAGTATATTGCGGTACCGGTGGGTAATCGGCGCAGCGGCCCCGAATTAGTAGTACTGGCGCTGCCGTAGCGATTGACTTGCTGAGATCAATGCAGGTCGCGAACTCTTGCCGCTGTTTGTGTCGCTGCCGCGAACGAGCGACTTTACGCGTTATATCCCATGAAAATCGAACTACAGAAAATCGAATTGAGCTTCGGTGACAAGCCGCCGCTATTGCAGGATCTGGACTTTATGCTCGACGCGGGCGACTTTGCGTTGATCCACGGTCCGTCTGGCTGCGGCAAATCGAGCCTGTTGCGCGTGCTCAACCGTTTGCAGGAGCCCAGCGCCGGTCGGATTTTGATCGATGGTCGCCCGGCCGGCGAATATGAGGTGACCCAGCTCAGGCGGCGCATGGGTTTTGTGCAACAGACTCCGGTGATGGTCACCGGCTCGGTGCGCGAAAACTTGCACTATCCCTTCGCTTTTAAAGCGCAGCGCGGCCAGCAGTCGCCCGGCGACGAGGTCTTGCGGACTTGGCTCGACGACTTGCTGCTAGCCGATGTGGCGCTCGACGATGATGCCGTGGTACTGTCGGTCGGCCAGCAACAGCGGTTGGCGCTGATTCGCACCTTGCTCGTCGAGCCTGAAATACTGCTTTGCGACGAACCGACCTCGGCCTTGGACACCGACTCGAAGGAGGTGGTCGACGCTTGGCTGGAGCGTGCCAATGTGGAACGCGGCCTCGGGATAGTACTGGTAACCCACCTGGACTTTAATCCGCAGAAGGCGCGTCTCAAGCGCTATGCCCTGCGCGAGCGGCGCTTAGACGGGACAGCGGCGTGAGTCTTATCGAGATTAGCCCGCTGCAATTGGCGCTCTGTGCCCTCTTCGTGGTGGTGGCCGGTACCGGCTCGGCGGTATTGCGTCTGGGCTTGGAGAAGGATCTGGCCTGGGGTACGGTACGGACCTTCGCGCAGCTTTTTCTAGTCGGTTATGTACTCAAGTTCGTCTTTCAGCTCAGCAATCCTTATCTGGTATTATTGATTTTCGTATGGATGGTATTTTGGGCCGCCCATGCTGTCCGGGGTAGGGTAAAAGAGACAAAGGTCGCCATTTTCGCGCCAACCTTTGTCTCGATGGTGGCCAGCTACACGACGGTGACGGTGGTGGTCACTGCCTTTATCATTCAGGTCGATCCCTGGTATAGTCCGCAGTATTTTATTCCCCTCGGGGGTATGATCGCCGGCAATTCGATGAATGCGATTACCATCGCCTTGGAGCGGATGTTCACCGAGTTGCGCAGGGAGCGGCCGCGGATCGAACTGGCGCTGTCGTTGGGCGGCACGTATCAGGAAGCCACCGCCGATATCCTGCGCGCCTGCATTCGCGCGGGGATGATTCCCTCGATCAATGCGCTGATGACGGTGGGGCTGGTTTCTCTGCCGGGCATGATGACGGGGCAAATCCTGGCCGGTGCCGACCCGATGACTTCGATCAAATATCAGATCATCGTCATGCTAATGTTAGTAGCTTCTACGGCGATCGGTTCGATCATTGTGGTGCATGTGGTACGCCGAATGTGCTTTAGCAAAGCGCAGCAGATGGTGGTGCACTAGGTCGCGATGGAGGGATACTGGTTTGTAATACGAAGGCCAGCGGGTAGACAGTCTGGCCCAACCCAGCCGTAACAGAAGTGCGCTATGATGCCTGTGCCCGACGCAGATAGATCGCCTGCGCGGCTAGCGCTATGGCGATAACGCCGGCGGCGAGCATATAGGGCGCGCGTGCGCCGATATATTCGCCGACTAGACCACCCGCCAAAGGACCGACCAGGTTGCCGCTGCCGAGGATGGTTTCGTGGATGCCGATGCGCCCGCCTCCGGGTGCGATGGAATGCAGGCTATAAAAGCCGCTGGCGGTATAGGTAAAACCGATCAGTACCCCCAATAGCAAAAGCCCGCCGGCAAAGGCGATGAGCGAAGCGCTGAAGGCCAATACGCCGAGTCCTAGCATCGCCGCGAATTGTACTGCTACCAGCGGCCAAAGCCGGAACTGCCAACGCTCGGTGCGTGAGATCAGCGCGAAAGTCGCGAGTTGGGCCAGGCCGATAAGCGCCATCAGATAGCCCAGATGTGCCGTTTGTACTCCGAGGTCGGTGGCCAGTTTGGGGAAAAGCGAGCGGACGATGCCGATGGCGAAGTAGGTGGAGAAATTGGCGATCCAGGCCACGGGTAAGAAAATGCGCGCGGCGGCGAGCGAGGCCGTCTCCGTCGCGTCGCCCTGTTCGCGCCCATCCTCGCGGACCTGCAATAACGCGACCCCGACAAACATGGCGAAGAACAACGCGGCGAGCAGCGCGAAGGAGAGCCCGGCATAGGCCGCGTAGAGCGCGCCGGCCAAGCCCGGCCCGACGACCATGCCCAACGACCAGGACATATTGAAACCGCCGATGCGCCGTCGCAGGCCGTCGCTTTTTTGCCCCTCCGCAAGCCAAGCTTGTAGCGAAGGCCAGAACGCGCAGGTGGCGATCCCGGTCAATAGCGCCAAGCCAAAAAGTTGCCATACCGCA
Source organism: Candidatus Latescibacterota bacterium (assembly GCA_015660315.1). Lineage (GTDB taxonomy): Bacteria > Latescibacterota > UBA2968 > UBA8231 > UBA8231. Next base: position 8,480 of record DQLG01000511.1, on the reverse strand, counting down.
CTAACATAATAATAGCTGGCAAAGACCGGTACCAGCAGCAGGCAGCACGCGGCCATCGAGCGCTGATAGCCGATGCGGTCGGCCAGCCGCCCGAGCCAGAAAGCGCCGAGCGCGTAGGTCAGCGAGTGCGTCGCCCTGAGCGCGCCGAGATCGTCGTAGGTACCGCCGACGCGGATGGCGAGCAATGGAATGCAGAGGCTGGCCAGGGCCAAGCCGCCGTCCATCAGAAAGGCGGACAGATAGAGAAAAGGTGCTTTGCGCATGGGGGCAGAAGGTAGCTCAAGAAGGGCTCGGACGCGAGACCGGGCGCGATCTTCTAAAAGAGATAACGCTCTTCGACGAAGCGGCAGATTTCGTCGACGGTGCGCTTGCTGCTCTTGAGCGCGTCGTGCACGCGGTAGTGCCAGGGCTCCGGACCTAGGTGGCCGCGCCAAGCGCGGATGGCTTCGATATTGGCTATGCCAGCCTGGCGTAGTGCGGCGAGATATCCGCGCATGCTGGTCTGGTCCTCCGGGTCGTTTAGCATGCTTGTTGCCAACAACTCGGCGACCTGCCAGATGCGGTGGGCGAGGTCGATATAGGTCTGCACCACGGTGGTTTCCAGCGCGAAGTCTGCAGGCAAGTCATGTACGAGGTCCAGGGCTTGCGTGCAGGCGGCTTTTTTTATGTCAAAGGCTTCCGGTGTATCGTAATAGCGAAACATGCCCTCGCCGAGATAGGGCCTTTGACGCCGGCGGACCATTTCGAGCGCCTGATCCTGCGAATAACAGACGGGAAAGTCCGAGTCAAAAACGTCGAAGGCGATTGGTCCGAGCAACTCGGACCAATCAGCGACGCGCTCGGGATCGGCAAAACCTTCGCGCGTGGCCCAGGCGGCGGCAAACTCGCGGGTGTCGCGCCCGTTGCTGTTCCACGACCACTCGGCGAGGGCGGCGATATTGAAGCCATTGATCTCGCGGGCGAAAGTCCCCCAGGCGATCATGCCGTAGGCGCCTTGGTAAGCGCGTCGGTGCAATTGCCCGACATAGTCCCGGATGCGCTGCGCCGAGCGCTCGGGTATTTTAAAATCTGGCGTGTCGACATCGCCGTTGACGCCGATGGGCGCGTCGTAGCTGGCGATCCAGTGGCCTTCTTCGGCGTAGTGGTCGTAGAGGGGGTTGGTGAAGAGGTCGCGGGGTTTGTGCGCTACGCGTTCCAGCCCCATGGCGCAGGCGCGTTCTATCTTGATTTCGGGCGGCGTTTCGGCGAGTACCCGCCAGTCGCGTTCGAGGGTGGTGGTGGAAAGGAAGAGGCGAATTTCGAGGTCGGGGTGGTTTTGCTTGGCGCGTCGCCAGGCCTGTACGAAGGCGCGGGCTTCGAGCGCGAACTGGCCCGTGGCGGTACAGTCGGTGCAGCCGCATTGGCCGGGCCGCTCGCTGAGCCAACAGCTGATATCGAGCCCGTCTTGCTCGGCGATCGATTCCATCCACTCGGTAAGAATATCGACCAATACGGGTTGCGAAGCGCAGGGCGCGCGGTGTTGGTTACCTTCTTTGTGCGCGAAGTAACGGCCCGTTAGCGCGCCGTCGCCGATGCCGGCCAACTCGGGATAGGCGCGGTAGAGGCCGCAGTCGTGCAGGAAATTTAGGTGCAAGATATAGGGCGAGTAGTTGAAGGCGCGACAGCGGCTTGCGAGCATCTGCTCCTTTTCGATAATGGCCTGGTTTGTTTTGTCGCGTTCGATCGTCTCCAGGCGTGTCGCTGCCATTTTGCCGTAGTTGAGTTTTAGCGCGGCGAGCTCGGGGATCCACTCGGTTTCGTCGGGGAAGTTCCACAGGCCGCGCTCGTCGAAGTCGGGCCAATCGGTGATGTGGGCTAGGGGTACGATTACGCGTTCGGGTGTGAGCGTGGCGGCGAGCAGTTGTTGCAGGGTGCGGGCGCCGTAGTAGAGGCCGCGGCCATTGAGGGCGGCGATGAGCAGTTGCTCTTGGCCGACGGGGCGGATGAGATAGGCTTGCTCGTGGTGTCGGGAGAGCGGGGTGTTTTGCGCGACGGGCAGGTTTTGCAGGCGGTGGATGTCGACAGGGTTATCGGCTAATTGGCCCTGGTCGTCGGGGATGCCTAGGGTGATGGTGAAGCGATCGCCTTCTGGGGCGCAGTTGGCTTTGTCGATGAAGAGCTGGCGTAGTTCGGTGGCGGCTTGTTCGGCGATGGGGCCGGCGTTGGAGGTGAGGTGGAGGCCGATTTCGGATGGGTGGAGTTCGAACTGGTTATCGATGGCGATTTCTTGCGGTAGGGGGAGGAGGTGGCGTAGCAGTTGTTGTTGTTTCATGTGGGGCTCCTTGGAAGTGCTACAGCAGTTTTGAATTTTTGTTTGCGCTGGTGTGAGGAGTGCGGGAACTGCGCGGCCGCCCCCTCCGCCTGCCAACGCTTGAGTGAGGGTTTTTTTAAAAAGAGATTATGTTTTGCGTGAGACAGTTGCAACGTCCTTTGTTATATCGCATGTGCAATATAGCAAATAGCCAGTCGAACCTACTAGCCCATATCGCCGTTTGCCCCGATCCATCGCACTGGCGAACTTTAGGGCATGAGCAATAAACTACCCCTTCTCAGCCAAGCATCGGTCTACGAGCGCGACTGGCTGCTCGACTCCTCGTCCTATAAAGCCGGCGTCTACGCAGGTGAACATCTAGCCGAAATCATCCTCACCAATGGCCTCTTAAATCGCACCTTCCGCGTCACACCGAATGCCGCCACCGTCGGTTTCGACAACCTCGTCACTGGCGCATCTATCTTGCGCGGGGTCAAACCCGAGGCGAGCGTCGTTGTGGACGGGGCATCGTATGATATCGGCGGGCTTGTCGGCCAGGAAGAATACGCCTATTTGCGCCGGGAGTGGATCGACGGTTTTGCGAGCGATCCCGCAGCCTTTCAGTTTGTCGACTTTGCCGTTGGCAAGACGCAGGCGCCCTTTGCGTGGAAACGAGTGCGGCCCTGTCCCGATTTGCCGTGGCCGCCGCCGGGCGTGCGTTTGACGTTGAATTTTGTTGGTCCGCAAGATCTCGCGGCGGCGATCGTCTACGAGCTCTATGACGGCTTGCCATTGTTGGGTAAATGGTTGGAACTGCGCAATGGCGGCAATAGTGCCGTGCGTCTCAATACCTTCAATAGCGAGATCCTTGCGGTGGTCGAAGGCGAGGTTTCGGTGGATGCGCCGGCCGAGTGGGTTTACCCGGACCTGCACGTCGAGAGCGACTTCGCTTTTCATGGCATGACGCCCAAGAGCGCCAATGCGACGACGCATTGGGTTACAGACCCGCAGTATACGACGCAGGTCAATTACAAATACGCCACGCCTTGTCTGTTAGAGAGTCGTTTGCCGATGGGCCCCGAGGTCGATCTCGCGGCGGGCGAGACCTTTGAGAGCTTTCGCACCTATGAACTCGCGCCCGACAGCAGCGATCGCGAACGTCGGGGTTTGGCGCTGCGCCGGATGTATCGCACGCTCGCTCCTTGGACCCAGGAGAATCCGATCCTGATGCATGTGCGCAAGGCTGATCCTGAGTCGGTCAGGGCGGCGGTGGACCAGTGCGCCGAGGTCGGCTTTGAGATGGTCATCATGACTTTTGGCAGCGGCTTTGATGCTGAGAGCGAGGATGCCGACTATATCGCCGAGCTCAAGACGCTGGCCGATTACGCGCATGATAAGGGCGTAGAGCTGGGCGGTTATTCGCTATTGGCCAGTCGCAGTATCGACGTGGAAAACGACGCGATCAACCCGGAGACCGGTGCGCCCGGCGGTGCGATCTTTGGCCAGTCGCCGTGTTTGTGCAGCGATTGGGGCGAAGATTACTTTCGCAAAGTCGAAGTGCTCTACGCCGCGTCCGGTCTCGATATTTTTGAACACGACGGCTCGTATCCGGGTGATGTCTGCGCCTCGACTACGCACCCAGGGCATGCAGGACTGGCCGATTCGCAGTGGCGGCAGTGGCAGCGCATTACGCGCTTTTATCATTGGTGCCGAGCGCAGGGTATCTATCTCAACGTGCCCGACTGGTATTTCCTCAATGGCTCGAACAAAAATGGCATGGGCTATCGCGAGGTGAATTGGTCGCTGCCACGCGACAGGCAAATTCTTTTGGCGCGGCAAAATGTCTATGACGGCACGTGGGAGAAGACGCCGAGCATGGGCTGGATGTTTGTGCCGCTGGTCGAGTATCACGGTGGCGGCGAAGCGGCGACTTTGGAGCCCTTGGCCGAGCACCTGGACGCCTATGAAGCGCATTTGGCGCAGAATTTTGGCTGCGGGGTACAGGCCTGTTATCGCGGGCCACGGCTTTACGACAGCGACGAGACCAAGGCGGTGGTAAAGAAGTGGGTGGATTTCTACAAGTGCTATCGGGCGATACTCGAATCCGATATTATTCACTTAAGACGTGCCGACGGGCGGGATATCGATGGGGTTTTGCATGTCAATCCGCAATTGCCGACGTGTGGGCTAGCGCTCTTTTTTAATCCGCTCGACGAGGCGGTCGTGCGGGTGTGGAAGTTGCCGCTTTATTATACGGGTTTGCACGAGAGGGCGTTGATTCGCGAGGGCGAAGGTGTGGCGCGAGAGTATGTATTGGGTCGGGAGTACGAGGTGGAGCTGACGGTTAATATTCCGCCGCGTGGGATGGTGTGGTATGTAGTCGAAGCCGGGGTTTAGGGTGGTATGTCAGTAGAAGTATTCGGCAAATGCACAACAAACAGAGTATGTTTTTATCAGAGGAGTTGGTGGTGCCCTTGGAACTTGGAGGATCGTCGCGGTGGGTTTTTTCGCGATAATGTCATCCTCTTTTTTCTACAACAAAACTCTTTTGAGCCACGGGTAACCTGGATCAACTCGCGCGACACGAGGATCGTCTCGAACCCGCAGGACATCCCGCACGGGTTATGCGAGTTTACGATGGAGGATTTAAATGGCCATCAGTTTCGGGTCTATAAAAGTCTTGAACCGGAAGGTGAAGATGCTTGATAGTTGCGCTGCCGATAGTCGCTCTTGTGAAATCGAGGCCACCGAACATAAGGCGATTCGCACAATGAGCAAGCTGTGCTCTGGTCTGTTTATCGCATTGCTGTTGTGCGCGATTCCCGTTGTAGCGGAAGATGCCGCAGAGACACCGACAGCGGATCAATTGCTCAAGCGCTTTGATCAGATGTACGAGTCGACGGGTACCGCGGCGCGTCTTGAGATTGAGGTTACGCGGCCGAACAAGACGCGGACTATGCGCATGCGCACTTGGAGTGAGGGGGAGGATAAGGCGTTGATTATTATTGATGCGCCGGCTCGTGACGCGGGTACTGCGACGCTCAAGGTCGGGCGCAATTTGTGGAATTATTTGCCCAAGATTTCGCGCACAATCCGCGTGCCGCCGGCACTGATGATGGGGTCTTGGATGGGCAGCGATTTGACCAATGACGATTTGGTGCGCGAGTCGTCCTATGCCGAGGATTATTCGGCGATATTGCAGGGTGAGAGCGAGGATCCGCCGGGCTGGCTGGTGGAGATCAAGGCCAAGCCGGGGGTGCCGGGGCTGTGGGAGCGGGTAGAGTTGGTGTTTTCGCGCGCCGAGCAATTGCCGGTCGTTGGGCGCTACTACGATCGCAAGGGGCGGTTGGGGCGGACGATGTGGATGGAGGGGATCAAAAAAATTGGAGATCGCTTTGTCGCGACCCGGATCATTATCGAACCCGAGCGCGAAGAAGGCAAGCGCACGGTGTTGACTTATTTGCATGTAGAATTCGATGTTGAACTCGACGAACGCCTGTTCAGTTTGCAGCAATTGGAGCGCAAGCGTTAGATGGCCGACAGCAATTTTCTCATCGCCTGGCGCAACCTGGGCCGCAACCGCAAGCGTTCGGCGCTGGCTTGTGCGGCGATCGGGCTGGGGCAGTTTGCGTTTCTGGCGACGGCGGCGATTATGCACGGATATGCCGACCACTACTTCGCTTCGATCACCGGGCCGCTGGTCGGCCACGTACAGATTTTGGCGCCGGGTTGGCGCGAGGATCGGGCGGTCGATCGCACGCTCGACGAGGTGGGGTCAAAGCTCGCGGCGATTCGCCAGCGACCCGAAGTTGTGCGGGCGGCGCCGAGAATTTATGCGCCGGTGTTGGCGGCGTTGGCGGAAGAGGGATTTATGGGGGTGGTGGTCGGGGCCGATCCGGCGGTCGAAGCCAATGCGGGGGGCTTGTTGGGCAGTGAGGTCTTGGCTGGGATGTTGGGGGATGGGCAGGTACTGGTGGGCAGGGGGCTGGCGCGGCAACAGGGCATCGAGGCCGGTGCGGAGCTGGCGGTGATCGGCCAGGATATTGACGGCTCGATCGCCAGCGAGCTGTATCGGGTCGCGGCGATTGTCGACTCGCCGGTCGAATTGGTCAACAGCCTTGGGATCATCGCGGCCATCGACGATGTGCGGGTGCTATTGCAGATGGGTGACGAGGCGCATGAGATCATCGTGCACGTGCAGGATATTGAGCAGGTCGCGCAGGCCGTCGCCGGGCTTGAGGCGCAATCGGCGCTGGCCGAAGCGGAGGTCAAACCCTGGAACGAAGTAGTGCCGCAGTTGGCTGGCATCATCGAGCTGATGAATGTCTATACGCTGGTGATTTTGGCCATTGTCTTTTTGGCCTCGGCAGCCGGCATTGCCAATACGATGCTGATGTCGACTTTTGAACGCCGGCGCGAGTTGGGCATGTTGTTGGCGCTGGGCTCGAGTCCGGCTCGGCTCGTGAGGATGGTGGCGACCGAGGCGGTGTTATTGGGTTTATTGGGAGTAGCGTTGGGCACGGCGTTGGGCGTGTTTTTTGCTCTGTTGACCGCGGGCTCGGGTTTTGACTTCGCGGAGCTGGGTGGGACCGAATCTTTTGAAGTGGGTTTTCAGGGGGTACAGGTGGCTTCGAGGGTATATCCCGATTTGCATGGTCGCGATGTGATCGCCGGGGTGGTGGCGGTGTTGGTGACGGCGCTGAGCGCTTGTGTCTGGCCGATGGTGCATATTTCAAAGCTGGAGCCGGTGGAGGCAATGCGCGGATGAGCTTGGTGGGCAAATACACAATGCGCTCGTTAGCGCGCAGTCGGCGGCGGACCTTGCTTTCGGTGCTCGGTGTGGGCTTGGGGTGCGCGATTGCCGTTTTCTCCACGGCCTTTATGCGCGGAGGCCGTGAGATGAGAATCCGGGCGATTTCCGAAAGCGGCTATGGGCACGTGCGCATCGCGCCGGAGGGCTGGGCGCAGAGCCGTCGCGATGAATTGCGGCTGCAAGATGGGCCGGCGGCGCTGGCGGCGGCGCGTGGGCTCGCAGGTGTCAAGGTGGTGGCTGGCCATGCGCGGGCGCAGGGATTGTTGGCTTTTGGCACGCGCGTCGCCGGGGTGCAGATCCTAGGCGTGGATCCGGCGGTCGAACCCCAGCTCAATCGCTTGGTAAGGGCCGTCGATGAGGGCCGTTATTTGCAGGCGGATGATATGGGGTCGGTGGTCGTGGGTCGGACGTTGCTCGAAAGACTGGATGTCGAGTTGGAGGATGATCTGCTGTTGACGCTTTCGCGCGCCGACGGTGAGTTGGAATACGCGATGCTGCGCATCGTCGGTGTGGTGACGACGGGCAGCAGGGAAATCGATGCGGCGATTTGCCACGTGACCTTGGCGGAATTGGAGCAACTGACGGGGTTACCGGGGGTGGCAGAGGTGTCGGTGGTTTTTGCCGACGCACACCAAGTTGACGCGTTGGCCGCCGTATTGGCCGGACAGATGTCCGAAGACGAAGTGCTGACTTGGCGCGAGGTCTTGCCGGCGATGGGTGGCGACGCGGCGGGCGACAAGGCCTTTTCGAATTTGTTTATCGGCATCGTGATCGCGGTGGTGATTCTGGGGGTGACGAGCGCGCAACTAACGGCGATGCTGGAAAGGCGGCGAGAGTTTGCGGTGCTAATCGCCCTGGGCATGAAGGGCAGCAAGTTATTGCGGCTGGTGTTGTTGGAGGCGATGGTGATGGGGGTGTTGGGAGCGCTCTTCGGTCTTGTACTCGCCTCGCCCTTGGTTTGGCATACGGCGACGGCGGGCGTCGATTTTTCCGAGGCGATGGGGGACGATCTGGCGATTACCGGCGTGTTTTTTGATCCGGTGATCTATGCCGACATGGGTTTGTGGATGCTGCCCTACGCTTTTTTTGTGGGGCTTTCTTCAACGCTCTTCGCCGCGCTCTATCCGGCCTGGTCCGCACTGCGGCAGGATCCGGCGGCGGTGCTGAGCCTGCGGGAGATGTGAGATGGCCGAAGTGCTGATAGCGGCGAGTGGTGTGGAAAAAATATTTCGCACGGGTGCAATCGAGGTGGCGGCTTTGCGCTGGGTAGATCTGGTGATTGGTGCGGGCGAGTTTATGGCCATCGTCGGGCCCAGCGGCAGCGGCAAGACCACGCTGCTCAACCTGATCGGCGCACTCGACGTGCCGACCGGCGGG
>DQLG01000032.1 GCA_015660315.1 Candidatus Latescibacterota bacterium | reverse complement strand
CCGCGGAGGCGGTGGATTTTGTGCGGCGGCACCAACAAGAGCCATTTATGCTCTGCGTGATGTACAATGCCCCGCACTCGCCCTTGCAGGCCCCCGACGAGGTCGTGCAGCCCTATTTGGATGCGGGTATGAGTCCGGGGGTGGCGATTACCTATGCGATGAACGAAATCATGGATCGGGGTGTCGGGCAGATCGCGCAGACGCTAGACGAATTGGCGTTGCGCGACGATACGATCCTGATGTTTACCAGCGACAACGGTCCGGCTTTTAATCTGCGCCCGGATCAGGTACCGGAAGGCATGGATACCAATACATTGCGTTATAATTGCGGTTTTAACGGTCAGAAAGGCTCGGTCTACGAAGGTGGGATCAGGGTGCCGATGATTATGAACTGGCCCGGCGGTTTAGCAGGGGGTCGTCGGGTCGATGATTTGGTGCACGCTACGGACTGGTTACCGACCTTGGCCAATGTTTGTGGCGTTGAGCGGCCGGGTGGACGGCCTTTGGACGGGTGCGATGCGTTGCCGATTTTGCGCGGGTCAGGCGCCGAGGCCCCGGCTCGATTCTGGCAACTCAATGCCCAGCAGCCCGTCGGTTGGATCAATGCGGCGATGCGTGCGGGGCCGTGGAAATTGGTGCGGCCGCGCTTGGCCGAAAAGCCGCAGAGCGATGCCGATCAACGGCTGATGGATCGCTATGTCGAGATGGATATTAGATATAAATATCACCCCGACGAAGTCACGACCTTGATGGATGACCCGGACCCGCAGTTGATAACCCCGCCACCGATCGCTCCAGAGCTATATAATATTGAGCACGATCCAGAAGAAAAGAACAATTTGGCGGAATCGGAGCCGGAGCGGACGAGTAGCATGCTCGGTGCGTTGCAAGATTGGTTTGATGGGGTAGAGGCCGAAAGGCGGCGGATTCAGCCGGACGGATCTATTGTAGAATTGGCGGACAAATGAAAATCCGAACCGATCAGCAGGTGAGTTTTATCAGCGCGAAGAGTATCTGCACGCGCCGGGCGCTAAGCAATCAGAGCGATGAGGTGCGCTGGTCGATGGATTTGTATTACGAGGCGACAGAAACGGCGACACAGAGCGGCAAGCAATTTGGTTTTGTTGCGCGCAGCGGCAAAGAGCCTGCCGCGGTGATGGGACAAGCCGAATGGCGGGTTAAATGGGATGGCATACCGGAGCAGACCTACTAATTATCCTAAATAATAGGGGAGTATACGGTGGTTAAGACTTGTTTGATGATGGGTGCCAGTGGCATGGCTGGGCGTTGGATCCAATGGCTTACGGAGGAATTGGGCGATCGCGTAGAAATCGTTGGGCTAGTCGAAGTCAACGAGGAAGTACTCGCCGAGCAGGGGGCTAAACTCGGTTTGCGCGCCGACCAGCTTTTTACCGATGGCATGGAAGCCTGCGCCACAGTGCACGCCGATTTTTGCGGTATCGCGACCCCGCCGCAATTCCACAGCGCGCTGGCCATCGCCGCGTTAGGCGCGGGTATGCCGGTGATCTGCGAGAAACCGATCGCCTCTACTTTAGAAGAAGCCAAGGCAATTGCGGCCAAGGCCAAGGAGACGGGGTTGCCCTGCGCGATTATTCAGAATTATCGTTATGAGCCGAATAAACAAGAGGTGGTGCGAATACGCGATGAGGGACGCTTAGGTCGGTTGCAGCATATTGTCGGGCGTTATGCCTGTGATTATCGCGAGCATGGGTCATGGGGTAAGGCGTGGCGGCACGATATGGATTTCGGCTTGCTCTTCGAAGGCTCGGTGCACCATTTCGATATGATGCGTTTTTTATCGGGCGGCGATTGCGAAGTATTCCAGGGCTTTGGTTGGAATCCAGAGTGGTCGAGTTTTAAGCATTTTTCGAGCGGTTTTTATCTGATGCGCATGGATAATGGAGTACATGCCGCCTACGAGGGCAATAGTTCAGCGGCGGGTATTACGAGTTGCTGGCACAAAGAATATTATCGCCTCGAGTTTGAAGGGGGCACGGTGGAAATCGGTGCGGGAGACGAGGTGCGGATCACTCGGGTGGGGCAAGAGGTCGAGGTATACCAGGCGCCGGCGTTGGAGCGTGCGGGGCACGAATATCTGTTGCAGGAATTTGTCGATTGGTTACAGGGTGGGCCGGCGTCGGCGACGAGGATTGAGGATAATCTGCAGAGTTTTGCGTTGGTGATTGCGGCGATGGAGACTACAGAGGATAGCTTGCCCAAGCGGATTGCGGATTATCTCGAGGGTTGACAGTTCGTTCGGTAACACGCCTTGCAGGGGCAAAATATTTTGCGGCTAGGTTTTCGATAAAAGCTGCGCAAGGTCCTGCCCGGCCTTTGCAATGGGCTCTCGATCCCTTAGGTGCACGGTTTAGATGAAGTAATCGCAGTTAGTTGAGGGCCGCAAGTATTTGCCTCCTCAGTTGCTTCCCCTATCGGACCTTGGGTGTGCTACGGGATTGATTGGTGAAGAAAATTGGCAAAACGAATAATGTTGGGTGAGATATAGTTGATCAAGTTATATGAAAAGGAGAAGAGATGAGTGAGGTTATGCAGGGAATTTTTGCGGTGATGCAGACGCCGTTGCGGGAGAATGGGGAGCTGGATGTGAAGAGTTTGGAACGGCAGACCGGGTTTTGCATCGAGTGCGGAGCGCATGGGTTGGTGTTTCCCGTTCTTGGCGGGGAGTATCAATTTTTGAGCGAGGGGGAAAGGGCGCGGTTGGTGGAAGTCGTGGTTAAGGCGGCGGGCGGGCAAGTGCCGGTAGTTGCTGGTGTCGCGGGGCCGGTGAAGGAGGTGGCGGTGGTGTGCACGGAGGCGGCGGTAAAGGCCGGGGTCGATGCAGTGGTGGCGCTGCCGCCGACGGGTGGGCGACAAGAGGAGGTACGGGAGTATTATGAGGCGATCGCCAAGGCGGCTGGGCGGCCGGTTTTTTTGCAGCATACTTCCGGGGGGTTGAGCGCGGGTTTTATGCGTGAGCTCTTTGCGGAGGTCGAACATATTGACTATCTGAAGGAGGAGCAGCAGCCCAGCGCGCACCAGATTAGCGCGGTGATCAATCAGGTCAAGGAAGGTTGCTTGGGGGTGTTTGGTGGCGGCCACGGACGTTGGATGCTGTCGGAGATGCGGCGGGGGGCTAGTGGTTTTATGCCGGCAGCCGAGGCAATCGACGTGCACGTACAGATCTGGGACGCCTATCAGGCGGGTGACGAGCGCCGTGCGCGAGATATTTTTAATTTGTTATTGCCGCAGATCAATTTGATTATGGCGGTCGGCTTGAATGTCTGCAAAGAGATTCTAGTGCGGCGCGGGGTGATCGAAAGCGCCCGGTTGCGCGCTCCGGGAGCACCGGTGATGGATGCTGAAGACGGTCGCGAATTGGAAATGATCATGGCGGATTTGGCGCCTTATTTCAAAGTCTGAGGGAATAAAATGATTATCGATACACATGTTCATATCTTTGACCCGTTTCGGCCCGAGGGCGTGCCCTGGCCCGATCCGGATAACGAATTGCTCTACCGCACGACTTTGCCGGATCAGGTCAAGGCTCAAGCGATGCCTGAGGGAGTTGATGGTGTGGTCGTCGTTGAGGCCAGCGCGTGGGTGGAAGACAACCAATGGGTGTTAGATATCGCCAAGGACGACCCCTTTATCGTCGGGTTGGTGGGGCGGCTGGAGCCGGGTGACGAAAATTTTGCGCGCGACTTGGAGCGTTTCTCCGCTGATCCGCTTTTTCAGGGGATCCGCTTTTGGGGCGGCAATTTCGAGGATGTGTCTCAGGG
>DQLG01000105.1 GCA_015660315.1 Candidatus Latescibacterota bacterium | reverse complement strand
TGGGGATCGGCTCGCCGTTCTCCACGTAGGTAAAGTTGACGTTCCCTTCCGCGTCCGAGGCGTTCACGATGGTGTAATCTGGGTTGAGCGTTGGCGTGGCACCCGTCAGCCCATCGATGACACGCTCCCAGGCTTTCTCGAGACCCCATCCCTCTTCGTCGCCGTAGGTGAAGTCGTACGCAATGAGCCTCGCTTTGTCGGGATGGCCCACCGGACCCGCGTAGGTGAACATGTAGCGCGCGTGCACGGAGATGCCGGGTATCGCGGGGCGCACTGCCAGGTTGTTTGGCTGCGGCACCGTGTTGTTGGCGCTGTACGCCAGGCAGGTCAGTTCGTCGAGTTCGCCCGACTTGTCCATCTCGCCGCCGCTCGCGCTGACATAGAGTCGTGCGCGTAACGGACAATCCTCTGCCGAGAAGGGGTCGGGCTCCTTGACGATCAGCGGCGAGCCGTCCCGGCGATCGAGCCAGATGTGCCAGCCGGAGGCGAATACATTGCCGACCACACCCTCTTCACCCTCGTTGAAGAGGCGCAAGTCGTTCGACGCGAGTTTATTCCCGCTGTAGTCAGAGAAGCGCGAGAACCAGATGCGCTCGCCCGTATCCTGATCCAGCTTCCAGACCCCATAATTGTCGCCAACATAGATTCCGCCCTCCTCGTCGACCATCGGGGCCTGGATCCCGGCACTGGAGGCCACTGCGTTGCGCCGCCCTGCCTGATCGGGGATTCCATCGCCGTCTGCGTCATCCCCCATCCACTCTTCCGTGCGCCAAACCACCTTGCCGTTCAGATCGAGAGCCACGACCGTGGAGGTACCGCCACCGCGCGGCGAGGCCGCGATGATGAGACCATTCGGAGCTTCGGTACTACCGTTGGTCATCAGCGCCGATACCGGGGGTGAATTCGGCTGCGTCCAGCTCAGATATTCGCTCTGCCCAGCGAGCCGCCGCTGCTCGAAGCTCGTAACGAGGGTCGAACCCGAATTCCGATTGTCGCCCCAGGTGCCCATGTAGGCCGAGTCAATACTGCGCGGCCACACCTTGCCGTGCTCCTGCACGCCGCGGTCCGAGATCCGGGTGGGTGCGGCGCCAGGCACCAAAGGTTCCTCGGCTCCCGTGCACCCGAGAAGGGTGAGCGCGAGGATGGTGGCAGTACACCCGTTCTTCGGAAAATGTGGTTTATACTTCCTATCTTCCTCTTTATTTTCGATTATATAATCTAGCATCAATACTCCTTTAGATAGCTAACGCCTTGCTCAGCGGCGTGGAGAAGTTGGCGACTTTTTTGAGTTTTTTCAAAATAGCTTTATTAAAAGTAGACCTACCTATTTCCTATAGTGATTGTTGCTCCAGCCTATCCTGCTAATCTCAGGTTTTGTACCTTTCTCTGGTTCAATGTGCTGACTTTGCATTTTAAAGATTTATCTATGCACGTCTGCGTGGCTCAGGCACCTGCGGGTAGGATCGACTGGAGTGCCAACGAGCAAGGTGTCTCTTAGAAACTAGTGTCGGTGGTCCCATATGGGCTGACGACGTACACCCTCAGGAAGATACGATACATAGATTTCTCTAGTTAGTTGAGAAATCTGCGGCGCTAAGGTTTCCTGCAGCAATATTCTGGATTACCAGCAGATATTCAGCAGTAGCACTAATCTGGACCAAGGCGTGGGCCCTATAATCGTAGTAGAAGGTTGAGCCCGCGCCACCAAGGGTGTAAGAGCCAGACGTTCCCTGAGTGATGCTAAGTTCAGCAAAGGTTAACCCAGCTGCCAGCTCAATACGGTCAATCCCACCCTCAAAATCAGTAATTTGGTTGGCGTTAATAAAGCCAGAAGAGCCATCCCCACTGCGAACTACAAATGTGTCATGGCCATCTCCACCGGTCAGCATATCGCTGTCGTCGCCGCCATCAAGCTTATCGTTACCGGCCTCTCCCAGTAGAGTATCATCTTCGTCACCACCGTACAGGCTGTCATTGCCTGCTCCACCGAACAGAATATCGCGTCTGTTACCACCATAGATTGCATCATCTCCGGCCCCGCCTTTTAGGCCATCATCATCGTCACCGCCGATTAGAACATCCTCTCCGGCACCCCCATACAAGCTGTCATTTCCAGCACCGCCTTCAAGGCTATCGTTACCTTCGAAGCCATAGATTGCATTGTTGGTAGAGTCTCCATATAAGGTGTCATGGCCAGTACCCCCTGTCAGGATCTCGCCTAAGTACGCAACCGGATCGTTCAAATAGGTTTCAATAATTCTGTAGTCAGCGGCTCTTCGCGTCGCAGTCGGACCAATTGCATCTTCTGTCAGGTTGTACCCTTGAAAGCCAAAGAGATAACGCAAGAAGAGAAGCCCATCGGTCAATGCGTCCGTTTGACCATCGGCATCTATGTCCAGATAGAGCGAGTAATTTGCTAAATGGGATTGAAGTTCAGCATCGTCCAAGCGATCTGCGTTCTGAGCCAGAGCATTTTCCGACAAGGCTGACCCTTTGAAACCGAACAAGTATCGAAGAACTAGCAGCCCATCCGTTAAAGCATTTAATTCGCCATTTCCATCAATGTCGAAAATATGAGCCTCGGCAGAACGGCCACTGATCAGTATGAGTACGAATAAGCCTATTGATGCAATCAGCTTAAACATTCACCCATCCTCAGAAGCCAATAGATTGATGCGAGTGTACCATTTATAATTCTTATAATTCTTATAATTCGCCCGGCAGTAATCTCAGACGCCATAGTTGGACTGCATTGGCTCAGCAAGATGGTTGTATCTACCACTGGGTAACATCAGCCTACACAGTCATTAACACCATTGACGGCAAACAGGTCACGGTTGAAGAAATGCATGATGTGCGCCTTATCAAAAACATCTATATTGCCGCCAGAGCGGTTATTGCAGAGGAATAGGTGGGTCTAAAGACGAATCGAGGTGGCAGCACCCAACGGGACAGCCTTTTATTTAATGCAGGTATAGAGCTACCCATGCCCGCCTGCGTGGCTCAGGTGACTGCGGGCAGGAACCCTATGCAGAAAAATGTCTCTAGGCATTTAGTGCTAGTGGTCCCATAAGGGCTGACGACGTACACTCCGCAGATATTGCCGAATATCGCAACGTTTTTGCGAAGGTTTTTGCGAAGAAATAACCTAACAATCGAACAAAGAAACGTATCGTCTAT
>DQLG01000290.1 GCA_015660315.1 Candidatus Latescibacterota bacterium | reverse complement strand
CCTTGCAGAAATCTATCCGCACCGACGGGCTTTGGTCTCATTGCCGGGCGAAGATTTCAACGACTTTATCTTCTTGGCCTCGCACCAGCCCATTTCCCTGGAGGTCGACGCAGCAATCCTCGCACCGGATGGCCGGACGCCGCTGGCCGAGTGGTTTGCCGCACGCGAGCAGACCGTCGCTGAGGGCGGAGAGTTGATTACCGACGATTTTAATCCGCTCGAAAAACTGCAGGTGGCCAAGACCGAGCGCTATCGCGAGATCTTGCTCGAGCGGATGGGGCCGATGTTGTCGGCATTTTGAAGGACCAGATGAAACGCCTCGCCGCCGGCCTCACATTATCCGCCTCGACCTTCTGCTTAGCTAATGACAAGCCGCTCGATTTCTGGGACGATGAGATTCGGCTTTTCGGCGCGGCGTCCCCCGGACAACACGTGGACGGATCCCTGGCAGACCGCCGCAATGTCAACTATCAACCGCAGGGGTTCGCACTGGATCATGCCGACCGCGTCGAGGGCGATCTGAGCGTGCTCTACACGCCTCACAAAGCCGGGATGCCATCGCGCTTCGGTTTCGTCGCCGGGCTCTGGGGGGAAAGCTGGGACCTGTCCTCGGCGATGAGTCTACGCCTCTGGATCAAGGTGCAGGACCCACAGCCGCCTGATATCTGGGTGATCCGACTCGTCGATCGAGCCGGGCTCGAGTCAATAGGTGAACTGTCCGGCACAGACACCGCCGGGGATTGGAAGGAACTGACGCTTCCACTCGACAGGCTGCAGACTCCGCCCGGATTTGACTGGAAACAGGTTGCCCTGTGCGAATTCGATGTCGATTTCAGTGAGGAAGCGCGGATTCACCTCGACGGCATCCGCTTTACCCAATCCAATGCGCTGATCGGTGTAACCGACAAACCCCTCTCTCAGCGCATGGCCGAGGCGGAATCCAGCCGTACTGCCCGTCTGACCGATGCCTTTGAACGGTCCGCACGGAAAGATGCCTCCCCGGTCGTCAGCGCTTTCGCCAAGATGTTCATAGGCGAAGATCTCGACACCGCCAACCAGGTGCTGGCGGAGGAATTGGCGAAGAGTTCCGATGGCAATGCCTGGAGCTTGCTGCACACGCCGCTCTACTGCCGTTTCTACTATATGTTCTCCAGCCGTAACGGTAAATTCCCGGGGCGCCTCACCCCCGAAACCGAAGCGCTGTTGCTGGCTACGCTTTGGCAGCGGACGGCGGTCAAGAACGATATCCACTGGGCCCGCCAGAGCTCCTGGTGGCTCGATGGCAGCGAAAACCACGACCTCAACGCCAAAGCTAGCAATTTGGTGACATCCCGCATTTTTATGAATGAACCGGACTACAAAGACCGCATCTATCCCGACTACGGATTCGGCGGCAGTTATCACTACGGCCACGCCGGCTATTATGGACCCGGTGTCGACAGAGTGAGTCGCCATGGTGGCGGACGCGCCAACCTCGCCGACGGCAAGCAATACAACGCCAGAGACCACTACGAGGCTTGGCTCGCGTTTACGAAGACTTATTTTCGCGAACGGGCGCGGCGGGGGTTTTTCCTCGAATACGGCTCACACTCTTATAGCAAACACACGCTGAACCCAGTAGATCTAGCCTACCAGTACGGCGGGGACGAGGAACTGCATCGGTTGATCGATGATTTCCTGACGCTGTATTGGGCGGAATGGGCACAGGTCTCGATCTCCGGCGTGCGCGGTGGACCCAAGACCCGGCATCACAAGAGTGTCGTAGAAGGGGACGGGACGTCGGATCTCATCAGCTTCCACCTCGGCGGTCCGGCCAATGCCGCTACCTGGTGGTATTGGAATCTCATCAACGACTACAGACTTCCCCCGGTGATCTGGCGCATGGCGCTGGATCGGGAGGGCATGGGCAGCTACACCTATTCGGCGCGCGGTATCGGCGAAGAGGAAAATGTCTGGCCCCGTCCGCTGGGCACAGAACGCACGCTGACGGTCGATACCGAGGCGCGTTTTCTCAAGACCACCTATGTGACGCCGGATTACACCCTCGGAACTCAGATGGACCATCCGGCGGCTATGCATTCGCATTTGAGCATTACCGGTCGTTGGCACGGGATGACCTTTGCGCAATCTGCGACTTCGCGCATTGTCCCAGTGGGCCTAGTGTCGCTCGCCAACCCTCACAACCATCTTGTAAGCGCGGACAAGAGTTTTGACCTGGAACTCATGCTGCAGACGGTAGCAGATCACCAGACCCTAATCGTGCAACAGGCGCGGCGCTGGACGGCTGTTCATCCGGAATGGTATCCGAATCATCCCAGCTACAGTCGACCCATGGGGATCTGGCTGGGAAACGACTGGGACGAACAGACCGAGAGAGACGGATGGGTCTTCGTGCAGAAGGGCAGGGCCTACGCCGCCATTCGCCCCGTTCTGTGGGACGAAGCGTATGAGAAGGAACGCAAGACGCGCACGGAGGGGAACCAGGTTTTTTTCAATGCCCCCGATGATCTGCCGACCGTGAAACTGCGAGAGGACTGCTATACTTGGAACCAGGATCGATCGATCTTGATGCTCGAAGATGCGCATTCGCCGGTGATCATCGAAGCGGGTCGCACTGCCGACTATCCCACGTTGGCGGATTTTGCGGCCGATGTGCTCGACAACCCGATCGCCCTCTATAAGACGGTCGTGCCGGGCTCGAATATACTCGTCTATAGCGGCTGCAGCGAAGATGCGCCTGAAATCGTGTTTAATGCCGGTGTGCCGCAGATTCCGAGCATTGGCGGCGAGCCGGTGAACTACCGCTATCCGATGACCTTCGATAGTCCATATCTCAAATCGGAATACGGCAGTGGAAAGATCCTTATCGAGTACGGAGGCGAGCAGCACAGCCTCGATTTCACCGAGTAACCGACGTTATGGTCTTAGCGGTCGATCCACTTATAGGCGTCTTTGGCATTGCGCCAGAAATACTTTTCCATCGCGGCTTCGCCCCGGGCGGAGAAATACTCGGTTACCAGGCGCTGTATCTGCGCGTAGTCGCGGCCGCTGCGGTCGGACACTGGCCAGTCGCTGCCGTAGACCAGCCGGTCTTCGCCGAACAGGTCCCACAGCGCGTCGAGCACTGGCACATAAAACTCCAGGTCCGTCGGCGCGGGTTTGACCGTGCTGCGCAGATCCATCATGCCCGAGACCTTGCAGTAGACCTGCGGGTGGGCGGCGGCTTTGCGCATGAGGTCTAGCTTTTCCGGATTGGGCGCTTGGCCGTCGATGGGGATGCCGCCGCAGTGGTTGATCACGATGCGCAGTTCGGGAAAATGCGCGGCCAGCGCAGGCACGCTCTCGTGCATGCCGGTATCCAGTTGCAGGTCCTGTTCTATCAACATGGCGGCGGCGGCCAAGCCGTGATCTGCTGACGGGTCGAGTCGGGCGCGGATGCCGCGAAAGACCGGGTCGGCGGCGAAGCGCGCAATCTGGCCGGCAAAGTCTGGATCGTCGGGTTCGAGATGACCGACCAGTCCGACGATGAAAGGATCTTGCGCCGCTAAGTCGAGGACCCACTGATTGTCCTCGAGCCAGGGGCTGCACTCGACCATGATCGTGCCGGTAACGCCTTCGGGCACGGCCAGGGCCTTATAGTCTTCGGGCAGTGCCCGATGAGGGAGGGTTTCGTCGTCTTGTTCGGGCCAGGGGATGCCCTGGGGCCTGGACGGGTCGTAGAAATGCGTGTGGGTGTCGATGATCATCGCTGTATCGCTCCTTGGATTTGGGCATTGGTTATGCCGGTCGAAATAAGTTGATTATACAATTATAATATCTCGGCCCAGGTTGGGATATTCTACCCGGAAAAAATATATGAGAGCAATAATCCTTTGCGCACAGATCTTCTTTGCCATAAGCACAGGTGCGAACGAGATGACTGATCCAGTGACACTGCACATGGGCGAGAACATAATCCTCGACAATGGCCTGGTACAGTTGGGCATCCGCGAGGACGGCAATTTACAGGAGCTTTCCCTGCGCGGCGGCCCGAATTTGGCCAGCAGCGGCTATTGGAATAGCAATGGCAATGGCTACGACGAACAAGGGGCGCCGATCGCGCAAAAATTTGCCGTGCTGAAGGGCGATGCTAAAATCGTCCGCCAATCCGACGAGTTGGTGGAAGTAGCCTTTGTGCGCGAGCCGGCGGCGCCATTTTTCTTCCGCACGGCGTTACACTATGTGCTGCGTCGCGGCGAGCCGGGTTTTTATATCTACATGACCGCGGCGCACGACGCGCAAATGCCCGCCGGGTCCATTACGCAATACGCCTACAATCTCCGTCTGGCCCCGCAACACTTCGACTATATCGCCGTCGATGATACGCGTCGCCATATCAGTCACAGCATAGAAGATGAGGCGGCGGCCGATCGGGTCATGGACGCCACCTTTGGCTTCGCTGACGGACGCGTCGTCAGTAAATACGACTATACTCACGCGATCGAAGACGGTGATTTCAACTTATATGGTTGGGCCGGGCCGCAGGCCGGCGTGTGGTGGATTCAGGCCAGCGGCGAATATTATGGCTCGGCGCCCTTCCGCGTTTTGTTGACGAGCCACCAGACGGCGAAGACGCCCATTATTATATGGCAGGCGCACTGTGTGCACCGGGGCGGCTACGAGATCGAATTCCGGCCCGAAGACGAGACGGACTGGCAAAAGATCTACGGCCCGGCGTTTATCTATTTAAATGACGGCGGTGATTACGACACCTTGTGGAACGATGCCAAAGGGCAGGCCACGACCATCGTGAAAAAGTGGCCGTTTGCATGGATGGAGCACGCATTGTATCCGCGCGAGCGCGGTGAAGTGACCGGCCAACTTGACTTTGACGACGGGACGCCCGCAGCCGACGCGTGGGTGGTGCTCGCGCCGGAAGGCGAGCACTGGTCGCACGAGAATAGGGGCTATCACTTTTGGAGTCGGACCGATTCGCAAGGCCGATTTAATGTGCAAAACGTCCGCCCAGGTCGCTATGGGCTCTTTGCGCTGGGCGCCGATCAGTTTTTCGAATTCGAGCGGAGCGGGGTCGCTGTTGCGGCCGGTGGGGAAACGGCGCTGGGGCGTCTGTCGTGGGAGAGGGTGGTGCGCGGGCGGCGAGTATGGCAGATCGGGACGGCGGATCGGTCGACGGGAGAATACGCCCAAGGCGATGACTTTCATCATTGGGGGCTGTGGCGGCGCTATCCGAGCGATTTTCCGCAGGATGTCAACTTTGTTATCGGCAAGAGTCGGGAGCGTGAGGATTGGAACTTTGCGCACTGGAACTGGTATAGCCAAAACAATGCCTGGAATATCGTCTTCGATCTAGACGGAAAACCGAAAGGCAAGGCGATACTGACTTTGGGCATTGCCGTTGCGAGAGGGCACAACGCACGCGGGTTCGGTGCCAATGATCGCGCGGCCGAATTGCAGGTGTGG
>DQLG01000447.1 GCA_015660315.1 Candidatus Latescibacterota bacterium | reverse complement strand
TAGCAATAACTCATCGGTCTGCAAATAATGCTGCGCCTCACGGAAAACCCACGGGTGGGTAATCGCGCCGCGGCCGATCATCACCCCGTCGCACCCCGTGCTATCGAAGACCTCTTTGACGATCTGCGGCGAGACCACGCCGCCGTTGAGGATAATCGGGATCGACACTGCCGCCTTGACCTTGG
The DNA here is from genome assembly GCA_015660315.1 of Candidatus Latescibacterota bacterium. Taxonomy (GTDB): domain Bacteria; phylum Latescibacterota; class UBA2968; order UBA8231; family UBA8231. Next base: position 6,719 of record DQLG01000447.1, on the reverse strand, counting down.
GGATCCAATCGTAGTCTACCGCGCCCTTGTGGCCCTGCGAACGCGTGCGGCAGTGGATCGCCAACGCCTGCACGCCGATATCCTCGAGCATCTTCGCCACCTCGACGATGCGAATGCTCTCCTGGTCCCAGCCCAAACGCGTCTTCACCGTCACCGGCAGATGCGTAGCGCCGATAACGCGCGACACGACCTCCTTCATCTGCGGTAGGTCGCGCAACAGCCCGGCCCCCGCACCGCGCAACGCCACATTGCTGACCCAGCAACCGCAATTGATATCGATAAGATCGGGATTCTGTTCGGAGGCGATCTCGGCGGCCTTTTCCATCGACAGCGAAGCGGCCCCGTAGAGCTGTATGGCCAACGGCCGCTCTTCGGGCAAAAAACGCAGTTTGTTGAAGGTGCGTCGCGGGCCTTCCGGGTCTTCGCGCAACAGCCCCTCGGCGTTGACGAACTCGGTGTAGAGCATATCGGCGCCTAATTCCTTGCAGATCAGGCGGAAGGGCAATTCCGAAACGTCTTCCATCGGCGCCAGCAGGATACCTGGATCGACGGTTATAGGGCCTATTTTTAGCATGGCAATTCCCTCATCATCTATAAGAAAATAGACGATGACCCGCGTATTTACTACCCCCGCGCGACAATGCGTGTACGACTTATTTCAACGTCGAATAGGGCAACGACTTCATGACCCGCACTTCGCGGCGCTTTATCAGCGGCCGGATCTCGTCGACAATCTTGGCCCATTCCGGGCTGCCGTAATACGCCTCGACAGATTTGTCGCGGGCTTTGACATTCGGGAAGGAGCGGATCCAGATGAACTCGTCGTCGCGGTCGGGGTTTTCCCAGGCGGCGACGAAGGTCACCCCGTACTTCTTCATAAAACGGCGCGCCTTGCTAAAACCGGCGAGGAATTTTTTCTTGCTATCCTTGACCTTGTGAAAACGATAAATGCGCAACTCGTAAATCATTTTATTGCTCCTTGATAAGTAGCGGTCTGCGCTACGACGATATCCATCGGCACATCGTGCGGCTCGTTGGGAATTTCCTGCAAAATCAGATCGTCATAACACAAACCGACTTTGACCGCTTGCACATTGGCCAGAAAGCGGTCGTAAAAACCACCACCGAAGCCGATGCGGTGCCCCCGGCGGTCAAAGGCGATACCCGGCACCACGACGAGGTCGATCTCCTCCTGCTTTTCGAGCACGATCGCCTTGGCTGGGTCCGGCTGGACCACCCCCCACGGGCCGGCGACTAACCCGTCTAGGCTTTCGATCAACGCGTGCGTCATGGTCTTTTTGCCCTGTTCCAGCACCGGTACCGCCACGCGCTTGCCTTGCTCCAAGCTGATATCGATCAACTCGCGGGTGTCCACCTCGTTCTCCTTACTAGAGATATAGGCGTGGATCAACGTCGCCCGGCGATACGCCTCTAGGCCCAGTACGCGCTCTAATATCGCCTGTGCGCCGATTTCGACCTGATCCAACTCCAACGCTTCGCGCGTTGCCAAAACGCGCGTCCTGAGCTTCTCTTTCTTACCGCTTATCGATGTCTTTGTCATAAACCGCATAATACAGGCACCGATAACAAGTGTCAAGCGCATCTGGGACAAGGATAAAGACCCTTTAGCTTGCTTGACGAATCTGAAGCCAGCCCCTAGATTGGCATAACTTAACTCAGATCCTACAACGCCTTACACGATGCGACCTACTATGAGCTCCCCGGCGCTGCCGCTGGAAATTTCTCCTAAAGAATACCAACCGGTAAAACCCCTCGACCCAGCCGAAGACGTCCAGGTCCAACAGCGTCTGAAGGACGAGGGCAATCTACCCAAGCATATCGCCATTATCATGGACGGCGACCGGCGCTGGGCCGTCGAGCACAATATGCCCAAGACCGACGGACACCGCTTCGGCCGCGAATCGGTGCGCGATATCGTCCGCGCCTGCGGCCAACTTCAGCTCGAGGCGCTGACGCTCTACACCTTTTCTACCGAGAACTGGTCGAGACCTGAGATCGAAGTTAGGACGCTGATGAAATGGCTGCACGAGAGCCTGCGCGACGAAGTCCCGGAACTCCACGAAAACAACGTGCGTCTCAACGCCATAGGCCGCACCAACGAATTGCCAAAAACGGTGCAATTGGCGCTTAGGCACGCCCTCGACAAGACCAAGAACAACACCGGCCTCAGACTCAACCTAGCACTCAACTACGGGGGCCGTAGTGAGATCGTCGACGCCGTCCGCAAATTGGCCACCGAAGTCGCGGCCGGCAAGCTCAAGCCAGAGGATATCGACGAAGAACAAATCAGCGACACGCTCTATACCGCCGACCTGCCCGACCCGGACTTATTGATCCGCACCAGCGGCGAAATGCGTTTGAGCAATTTTTTGCCCTGGCAGATGGTCTATACCGAGATCCGCTTCGTCGGCGACGTGCACTGGCCCGATTTTCGCCGCCAGCACCTTTACGAGGCTATCGCCGCCTATCAGCAGCGGCAGAGGCGTTTTGGCGGCTGACACAGCGAAGGACGCTTCCAACCTGCGGCTGCGCATACTCTCTGCCATCGTATTCGTGCCGGGGGTCTTATTGTTGGTAGAGGCGACCGAATGGACCCTCTACTTTCTTGTGCTGGGGGTAGTGGTCCGTTGTTCCTGGGAATTCTACCAAATTCTCGAGGAGGCCGGTTATCGCCCCTTGCGTCTGCCGGGGTGTATCCTGAGCATGGGCGTGTGCAGCTATTTCTGGCGACTGGGCAAGGGCGAAATGCTGGTGGGGGACTTGATCCCCCTGCTAATCGCAGTCACACTATTGGTGATGACCTGGACCTTGTACCAGAGCGGCACCGAGCGCTATACGGCCAACGCCTTTCTGACCTTGGGCGGCGTATTTTTTTTTGGGGTGCTGGGCGGCGCACCACTGCTACTGGTGCAAATCGCAGGGCACGGCGAAGAAGCACGGCATCTGGTGGCCGCGCTCTTCCTCTGTATCTGGCTCGCCGATTCCGGAGCCTACTTCAGCGGCCGCCTGTGGGGTAAAACCAAGCTTGCCCCGACCATCAGCCCGGGCAAAACCAGAGTCGGATTCGTCGGCGGCATAGTGGGCAGCATGAGTCCACTGGCCTTGGGATTTCTCCTGCCTTCTTTTTCGCCCTGGGCGCTTGCGGGGCTCTTATTGGTAGCTGGCGTCGGTGGCCAACTAGGCGACCTTGTCGAATCGGCTTTCAAACGCGATATGGACATCAAGGACGCACCACCGTTGATTCCGGGCCACGGCGGCCTGCTCGATCGTTTCGACTCGTATTTTTTCGCCTTTCCGCTGGCCTATCTCTATGTAGATATGTTAGCCATCTTTGAGCCTTAGACGGATTATATATGTTTGATACCCTGAATACTATCGCTTCTTTTCTCATCGCCCTCGGCGTGTTGGTTTTCGTGCACGAATTGGGCCACTTCCTAGTCGCCAAATGGTCGGGCATCAAAGTCGAGCGTTTCTCATTGGGCTACCCGCCCAAGATGATCGGCTTTACCTACGGCGAGACCGAATACTGTCTTTCCTGGATCCCCTTCGGCGGCTATGTCAAAGTCGCCGGCATGGCCGACGTCGGCAACGAAGAATCCACCGGTGAGCCCTGGGAATTTCCCTCGAAGTCGGTGGCGACCCGCATGGCAGTTATCGCCGCTGGCCCCATTATGAATTTTCTATTCGCCTTCGCGGCCCTCATTTTTCTCTTTAATTCTTATGGGGTCGACACCTTCGACAGCACACGCGTCACCCCGCTGGAAAATTCGTTAGCCGGCCAGATCGGCCTAGTGCGCGGCGATCGCGTGCTCTCGGTCGGTGATCAACCCGTCGCCAACGCACACGAACTGATCGGCGCACTCGACGAAGTTTCGGATCGGGGTTCCAGCCTAGTCATCGAACGCGACAACACGACCCTGACGCTCGACCTACCAGCTGCCGGTGAAGAAGGCTACGGCCTGCAGCTGATGCGCCCGACCACCGTCGGGCAGGTCGTACCCGGCATGCCAGCCGACAGCCTCGGTCTGCAAGATGGCGACGTCATTCTCGCCGTCGGTGGGACCACCGTGGTCAGCTGGGCCGAAATGAGCACTGAAATCCGCCGTTACCCGGGCGAGACGGTCCCACTGGTTTGGGAGCGCGACGGGCAACGCATGGAGCACCAAGTGACCCCGGCCACTCACGCCGAAGGCGACACCACCTTGGGCCGTATCGGCATCAGCCCGCACGCCTCACGCCATACCGTCGGCTTGGGGCGGGCAGTGGTCCTCGGCGCGTTGGGCGTCTACAATTCTTCTTGGATGATCCTCGACTTCCTCGGCCAGCTCTTACAGGGCGACCGCTCGACCGACGAGCTGGGCGGCCCGTTGCGCATCGCGCAACTCGCCGGACAGACGGCCGAGCAGGGCCTGTACTCCTTTATCAGCTTCCTGGCCATGCTCAGCGTCAACCTCGCCATCATCAACCTTTTGCCAGTCCCGGTGCTCGACGGTGGCCATCTGACCTTCCTCACTTTAGAGGCCATCATGCGCCGGCCGCTCTCGCTGCGCCAGCGCGAGGTCTTCCAGCAGATCGGCCTGGCCATCATGCTCTGCATCATGGTGCTAGTCACGTTCAATGATCTCAACCAGATGGTCTTCCACCATATCACGAAATTATTCGAATAACACTTAACTACAACAGTCGCCCGCTATGTCGCTGACAGCGCAGATCCGCCGCAAAGCCCGCGACCTCGGTTTCACCGCCATCGGCTTCACCCCGGCCACCCCGTTGGCAGGCGCCCAGTTCTACGCTCACTGGGTCGCCATGGGTTATGCCGGGCAGATGCACTACCTCGAAAAATACCTCGACAAACGCGAAGATCCCCGCAAACTAGTAGCCGGTGCCCGTACCGTGATCTGCCTGGGGATGGACTACTACCAGCCCTCGCCGGAAACCGAGCCCCTACACGGCCAGATCGCCTGTTACGCCCGCGGTGACGACTACCACAAGCTGATCAAAAAACGCCTCGCCGAGCTATGGGATTTTATGCTCGAAACAGCGGGCGCCGAAACACAAGGTCGCTACTTCGTCGATACCGCCCCGGTCCTCGAACGCGAATTGGCACAACGCGCCGGCCTGGGGTGGTGGGGCAAAAATACCTGCCTGATCGATAAGCGCCGCGGCTCCTATTTTTTTCTCGCCGAAATCATCAGCGACCTCGAACTCGACTGCGACGAACCCGCCCCCGACCACTGCGGCACCTGCACCCGTTGCCTTGACGCCTGCCCCACCGACGCCTTCCCCGAACCTTATGTGCTCGACGCCACCCGCTGCATCTCCTATCTCAGCATCGAGCTCAAAGAATCGATTCCCCGCGACTTGCGCCAGGGCATGGGCAACTGGATCTTCGGCTGCGATATCTGCCAACAAGTCTGCCCTTGGAACCGCAAACCCAAACCGGCCCCGGAACCCAGCTACAAAAGCCGCCCCACCCTCGATAACCCCTCGCTCTTGGACCTGATCCAACTCGACCACGACGCCTTCAACGATCTCTTCCGGCGCAACCCCGCAAAGCGCCCCAAGCGCAAGGGTTTCCTGCGCAATGTCGCTGTAGCCCTAGGCAATTCGGGGGCACAAGAGGCGATTCCCGTTTTGATCGCAGCGCTCGACGACGAAGAGCCTTTGATCCGCGGACACGTAGCCTGGGCTTTGGGGCAGCTCGGAGGGAACGAGGCGAAGGAGGCGTTAGTGCAGAAGTTAACAACAGAGGCAGAAGCAGAAGTCCGCGTGGAGCTCGAAGAGGCGTTGGCTATATTTCAAAAGTCATCATAAGATGTCGAAAGACATTGACTACGACAAAAGTATAGAGGCCTATATGAAAACCATCGACATCCCCATCCGCTACTACCGCGACCACCCCGAAGCCTACGACTACGGCTACGAAAACCTCCCCCTCTCATTCGAAGAAAGCGCCTTCCTGTTAGTCGACGTCGACGGCAAAACACCCAACGCTACCACGCAAAACTTCATCGGACCCGCCCTCGCCGCCGCCCGCGACGCCAAGATGCACGTCGCCTATGTGCACAATGATCTGCGTCTAGTAGCCGACCCCGGCAATATAGTCGGCGAAGTCTGGGGCCGCACCAAGTGCCTCGAAGGTCCCTATCTCGACTACTGGAATATGAAGGACTACCAACCCGAATACCTCGACTGCGTCGCTCCGCGCGAAAACGAGCGCAACTTCCCCAAGTGGATCTGGAGCGGCTTCCACGACACCTTCCTCGACCAACACCTGCGCAGCCACAACATCAAGACGCTCTTCGTCGTCGGCTACAGCCGTCGTGCCTGCCTGCACTACACCTGCGCCGAAGCCGTCGGTCGCAACTACCGCGTCATCCTGTTGCGGGATTGCTCGAACGCGCCGGGTGAAATAGAAATGCCCGACACCCTGGATGCCAGCCTACCTGAAGGCGGCTGGATCAACCGCATTACCCTGCGTAACTTCGAGCACCTTATCGGCTACACCACCACCTCCGCCGAATTCGTCGCAGCCTGCGAAGCTATGGCATAACACCGAGACCAGTGGTCAACCGTTGGGTTTCGGAGGTATGGCGCAGCGTATTTTTCGAGCGACTGTAGAGGGAAAGAGCCTGGTGGGGATAGTGCGGTGGGAGTGGTCGTGAAGACGAGCCAAGGGGCTACGGCCGGGGGGACTT
>DQLG01000454.1 GCA_015660315.1 Candidatus Latescibacterota bacterium | reverse complement strand
CCTGCGCGGCGATCTTGCACCCGCCCCTGCGAATCCACCGTACAGAAATTAAGGCGGGCCGCCACATCGCCGCGGGTAAAGTCAAGCCCCAATCCCAATGCCGACAACGCCCCCCGGCCAATTTCGCTTTTCCAGGGGTCATAGCCAAAAAGAGCCAAGTGAGCCGGACCGCTACCCGGAGTAAAACCCGCCCCCAAGGGCGAAATCAAACCACAAGTCCCTCCGTTGGCTAAGGCGTCGAGATTGGGCAATTCGGCGGTTTCCAACTCGGATTTACCCGTATCCGGATGCGGCAAACCACCCAATCCGTCAACGACGAGAAATAGGATTTTGGCATCACTATCTCTGGCACACAGATTCTTCGTATATTCGGAACTTATCATGAATTCTCCTGGCAGTACATATCTTTAATTACCATCTGCACGGCCCCGTCACCGGCATAGGTATCCTCCTCAAGTACAAAAGCAGCGCACAGTCGCTGGCCTGGCTGTATCGCTTCCGCCACGGCCCCCTGATTCCACCACAGCGCGGCACAGCGACGCCCTCCGGCTTCCAACTCAGCTTTAAAATGCAGGCCGTCCTTACCGATCTTGCGCACCGAGACCACCCGGCAGTCGTGCAATCCAAAGATTGGGGCTTCATGCCCATTGCCAAAAGGCTCTAGTTCGGAGAGTTGCTCAATGGTGTGCAATGCCAAATCGGCCGGCTTGAGCATCAAATCGATGTCTAGGCTCGGTTGCATGTCTTCATCGCGGATATGGGTGTTGGCGTGCTCAATAAGCGCCAGGCGAAAGGCCTCAAATGAATCGGCCTCAAGCGAAAAACCAGCGGCGGCGGGGTGCCCGCCATAAGTCACCAGGTGTTCGGCACAAGTGCTAATGCCCTGGCTGATATCATAACCTGGAATACTCCGAGCCGAACCCACGTAGATGCCCTTGCCCGCGTCTTCGCTACATACCACGGCTGGGCGAAAGTGTTTTTCTGCCAACTTGCTGGCTAATAACCCAACAATGCCCAGTTTCCATTCGCCGAGCACGACGATAATACGGTCCCGCGCCAAATCCTCTGGGCCGACCAAACCCTCGGCTTCCTGTACGCCCTCGCGTTGCAGAGCTTGCCGCCGGGCATTGAGTTTATTGAGCCCGTCGGCCATCTGCGCGGCTTCCCCATCGTTTGCGGCCCTGAGTAATTCCAGCGCCAGATCCGGAATCTCCAAACGACCGGCGACATTGATGCGCGGCCCCAAGTGGAAACCGAGACTCGTGGTCTTCAACGGCTTGTCCTTATAACCGGCGATCTCTTTGAGTTGACGCAGGCCGGGGCGCTTGGTTTGCTGCATGATTTTGAGGCCGTGCTGGATAAACAAGCGATTCTCCCCCAGCACCGGCATCACATCAGCCACCGTCCCCAAAGCCACAAGATCGAGCAAGTCATTGAGATAGCGGCGGCGCTCATCCCCTTCGAGAAAGGCGCCACTGAGGGCCTGCACCAGCTTAAAAGTGACCCCGACGCCAGCTAAACTCTTAAAGGGGTATTCGCAATCGCGGCGATTCGGATTGACAATGGCCAGGGCACGCGGCAATTCTGCAAGTTGTTGATGATGATCCACGACGATGACGTCAATGCCGCGATCGGCCGCCAAGTCCAATGCCTCAAAGGCCGAGATGCCGTTGTCAACCGTGACGATCAGACGCGCGCCCATCTCTATGGCGCGTTCGACGCCAGGTGGCTTGAGTCCGTAACCGTCCTTGTGGCGGTCGGGCAGCAAATAGCCGCACTCCGCGCCCACCCGTTCGAGGAAGTCCATTATAATCGCAGTGCTGCACACTCCGTCAACGTCGTAGTCACCATAGACGACGATCTTCTCGTTACCGCGTACCGCACGTTCCAGGCGATTGACGGCAACGGACATATCTAACAATAATTCGGGTGGGTGCAGCACTTCGGGGCCCACCTTAAGCGCATCCCGGGTTAGACCGCGGGAAGTAAGCAGGGCATCGACGAGACCTTCATACTGGTCATCGTGGACTATATTCCAGACGGGGTAAAGACGCATGACGACTTGAAATCCACGATAGGAGGGGGATAGAAAATATTGCGCAGTACAATATACCAAGCGCCGCAAATCCCCGTCAAGAGCCGAGCTTTGTGCTTGCTCTGCACTGGGGGTTGCGTACATTTAGGTCTGGCATCGAGCATTGATTCGCAGCCCATTGCCCACCCGGAAAGTGACATTGTCCCGATTATACTTAGCCTTCCTCGTCTGCTCGCTACCGCAGCTATTGGCCGCCGGCCCCAATGCCGAGGTGGAAATCGACGTAGTCGCCTCTAGTGCCCCTTGTGGGCTCTCGACCGGCAATTCCGTCGAGATAGACGTGATGGCGCGCAAGATGAATGACGTTCGCCAGATAAAGTTTGAGTTTAGTTGGACCCCGTCCATGGCCATCGACTCCATCTCTGGTTCGTTGGGGACAACGACCGAAGCAGAGGCCTTTATAGCACCCGGACCACCGCAAATAATAGAGGACGGCCAGGCCGAATGGGGTGTTGCGGTTTTTGGTGACGAAGGCCTGATAGGTGAGGGCCATCTCGCCCATCTGAGTTTTTCATTGGCGGCCGGGCTCAATCCGGCAATGCCGATAGAGGTCCGCCTCGACATTGTATCGCTGGGCCCCTCTTACGCCGAACGCGATACTATCCGCCCGATACAGTCCGCCACCTTGGCCAATTACTGCGACGAACAGAACCAGGCATTAGAACGCGGCGTATTCCTTCATCTCGACAAAGAAACAAAACTCTTCTCACCGATGGGCAACGCGAGTCTCGTCGATGAGAGCAGCGGAGAAACTAGCGCCGAAGCCCGCCTATATGAAAGCGGCCAATTCGCGATAGGCGAAACCTTTACCTGGGATATCGACAACCTTGGTCCGGGCGTAGTCTACGCGCTACTCGACGAGGGTGCCGTGCGCATTGAAGCAGGTGCGCGGCAACAGGTTTCCACCACCAGCGACGAGCGCGGCAATTCGCATTTGCTGCTCGACTCGGAATCCGTAACCGACGCCGCGCAAACGACGGCAATGCTCAAAGCCTGTGAGAGAACGCAATCGCTTTGCGCCGAAGGCCAGGTCACCTGGCGCAGTCCCAATACAGCCGTCCTGACACCACTCGACGCATCCCGACCACAGGACTTGCGACTCATTCCGAATTATCCCAACCCTTTCAATGCAGGCACTATGCTATCCTTCACAATCCCCTCCGGAATTCCGCATTTCGCGCAGCTAGACATTTTCAATATAGCGGGTCAAAAAGTAGCGACACCCTTTGCGGAAAAAGCGTCCCCAGGTCACCACTCAGTGCAATGGGACGGTCGATCGTCCACTGGCCTGCCCGCCGCCAGCGGACTCTACATTTACCGCCTGCGCACGGATTCGGCCGAACGCCGCCGCACCATGCTGTTGTTGCGTTAAGTCATGCCCGCCTTCGACTCCGCCCGCGCTGCCGCCACACTCCTGCTCTGCGATCTAGAAAAAGAGAGCGCCCCCCTCGACCAATTGTTACAGGGACTCGATGCCAAACTCCCCGACAATCGCGACGCCCGCTTCGCCCGCCAGTTGGTGCTGGGTTCGATCCGCTGGCAAAAGCGACTAGACTGGATACTCACATCTTTCTGCTCGCGCCCCATCGACAAACTCTCGCCTTGGGCTAGACACATCTTACGTATGGGCGTCTACCAAATCTTCTGGCTCGACCGAGTGCCCGAGCGGGCCGCCGTACACACCTCGGTCGAACTAGCCAAACACTTCGCCCACAAGGGTGTCGCCTCACTGGTTAATGCCGTCCTCCGCAATCTGCTGCGACGGCAATCGCAAATCCGCTACCCCGACCCGCAACGCGAACCCGCAGCCCATCTATCCGTCTACTATTCGCACCCGGAATGGCTGGTTGAGCGCTGGCTCCAGCGCTGGAACTACGAATTCGTCGAGATCCTACTCGCGGCGAACAACGAACCTTCAGACCTCAATATCCGCCTCAACCCGCTGCGCGCGGAAGAAGAACTGCAACAGACGCTCAACCTTGAAACAACCGGATCACTGCCCGGTTTTTTTAAAGTCCCGAGCGGTGCCAACCTCTTCACCACGCCCTCCTATAAGCAGGGGCAATTTCAGGTCCAAGACCCCAATGCAGCCTTAGCCGTAGCACTACTCGACCCACAACCCGGCGAGCACCTGCTCGACCAGTGCAGCGCGCCCGGCGGCAAGGCAACGCAAGCGGCCACCGCCATGGATGACCGCGGACTGATCGTCGCCGCCGATATCTCGCCCGCGAGGCTATCGCGTGTACGCGAGAACGCGCAACGTCTAGGCTTGAATTCGCTACAGACAGTGGTCCGCGACGGCACCGCTCCGGGAGAAGCATCCTTCGACCGCGTGCTCGCCGACGTGCCCTGCAGCGCCACCGGTATAATTGGACGTCACCCCGATGTCCGTTGGCGCCGAGACGCCGATCAGTTGCCCGATCTGGCCGCGCGCCAACGGCTACTGCTCGAACGCGCATACGAACACCTAAAACCTGGTGGTGTCCTCGTCTACAGTACCTGCAGCTTGGAAGAAGAGGAGAATGAAAAGGTCGTCGAGCAATTCCTAGCTCAGACGCCTACCGCCCAACTGCAGCGCGCCGATATCCAATTTCCCGACCAGCCTTGGGCCCAAAACTATATTCAGACCATTCCCGGGCACCACCCCGGCGACGGCAGCTTCGCCGCACGCATCCACAAGACCGCAACATGAATAAAATTCTCCGCCACGTCGGTCTGATCATTGCCTCCGCCGCCTTGGCCGGCGTCATCAGTCTAATTCTGTTGGACGCCGTCATCATGCCCTACCTGGTCGACGTACCGAGTGTCCGCGTCCCCAAACTCAAAGGCCTCTCAGTGCCGAAAGCTGCGATCCGTCTTGAGCAATCGGGCTTGGGCATGGCCATCGGCGATTCACTGCACCACGAGACGATCGCGATCGAAGCCGTAGTCGACCAGGACCCCGCTGAAGGGCAGCATGTAAAGAAAGGCCGCCGCATCGTCGTAACCCTGAGCAAAGGGGCTCGCTATTACGAAGTCCCCGACGTGCGACGGGTCAGCCTGCGCGAGGCACGTCTGCAATTAGAGGGCAACCAGTTACAGGTCGGCCAGACGCTTTATGTTTCCTCAGATGCAATACCCGAGGGCGCCATCGTCGGACAATCGCCCTCCCACAGCGCCCGACTTGCTCGCGGCAACTCGGTAGATCTGCAGATAAGCAGCGGCTCCCCCTCCCGACTCAAAAAGGTCCCCAATCTGATCGGCTTGTCGATAGAGGTCGTAGAGGATACGCTGCGCAAATACGAAATGCGACTCGGCGGTATCGAAAACCGCATCAACAACCAGCAACCCGCCGGCACAATCCTCGCGCAAACACCGGACCAACAACAACGCGCCCTGCGCCAAAGCCGCATCGACTTGATCGTCAGCGTTGAGGAACTTCCTCCAGATCCCGCAGCAATCGACAGTGGAGTAGCCCCATGACCAGCCCGCTTATCGCCCCGTCCTT
>DQLG01000500.1 GCA_015660315.1 Candidatus Latescibacterota bacterium | reverse complement strand
AGCCTGTGCGGAAATATCCGATTTCATTGGCGAGATAATGCTCGTAATTGGCTGTTGAGTTAAGGTTTATTGTCCGCCTGAACGATACCTTAATGATTGATAGGGGAAGGCTGATATGGCATTGGACGCACTCTTTACTGGAACCTGAATAGTGGATAAACCCAATATACTCTTTGTATTGACCGATCAGATGCGCAGTACGGCCATGGGGTGTACTGGTGTCGAAAATGTGCATACGCCCAATCTCGACCGCCTGGCCAGCCAGGGTACCCGGTTTACCAATGCCATATCCAATACGCCGGCCTGCGCCCCGGCCAGGGCGACCATATTCACCGGATTGCACGTGTTGTCGCACGAGTTGGTCAACAACGAAAAACAGGTGAAGCTGGGGACTTGCACTTGGGCCGGCGGACTCACTGACGCGGGGTATAAGTGTGGTTATATCGGCAAATGGCATATGGACGGAGGGGCGCGGACCGCATTTACCCCACCGGGAGACAGGCGGCTGGGTTTTGACGATTATTGGGCCGTAGCCAATTGTACGCACAGCTATATGGAATCGTTCTATTACGAAGACGACGATCCCCGCATAAAATGGGTGGAAGGGTACGAGCCCGTCGTCCAGACAGACCTGGCCCTGGCTTATCTCGAGCGCAAGGCGGGTGAAAAGGCGCCGTTTTTTTTGACGCTTTCCTGGGGGACACCGCACGATCCCTACCAGGAAATGCCCGCAGAGCACGCCGAGAAGTACCGGTGGGAGGATATAGAGTATCTGCCCAATAATTCGCCCTATGAGCCGGGCGAGGTCAAAGTGGCCAAGCGCAAAATGCTGGCCGGCTATTATGCCCATATCACGGCGCTGGACGGGCAACTTGGCCGCCTGTTGCAATTCCTGGACGAAACGCCGGACCCGAGGGCACCCGAGAAGAGATTGGCGGAGACGACGATCGTGGTATTCGGCTCCGACCACGGCGATATGCTGGGCAGCCACGGGCAGTATTTCAAGAGCCAGCCCTACAAGGAGTCGACGGGCGTCCCGTTGATCATGCGCTGGACCGGCCGGATCTCCGCCGGGCGCTGTAGCGACGGACCAATAAGCCTGGTAGACCTCATGCCGAGTCTGCTAGCGTTGAGCGGGGTCGAGATCCCGCCACAGGCCGAGGGAGAAGATCTGGCGCTGTTTATCCTGGGTGACGAGAGCCGGGCCCAGGACAGCGTATGGATCAATTTTCCCGTGGATGTGAAAATCATCCATAGCCCGCCCTTTCGCGGCGTGGTAACGCGCGACCACACCTATGCCGTCACCCGGGAGGGGCCCTGGTGCCTGTTCGATAATAAGCAGGACCCTTTCCAGCGCAATAATCTCATCAGTTGGGCGGCCAGGGATAGCCCCGAGATCGTGGCCTTACAGCAGAAGCTACAGGAAAAAGTCGACGCCTGGTTGCAGCGCACCAGTGATCCTTTCGAAACGGGGGATCAGGTCAGCGACCGCTACCAGCCGGGGCACCGGGACGGCGTCTTACCCCAGGTCGCCGATGAAGAATTTCGCATCGCCTTGCAGGCGCGTCGCGCGAGTATAAAATAATGAAACCCAATATCCTATTCATCCACGTCGATCAAATGCACGCCGATATGATTTCGCTACTCGGCAATAATAAGCTCAACACACCGGCGATGGATCGTCTTGTGAGCGAAGGCTATACCTTTAGCAAAGCCTACTGTGCCATGCCTCAGTGCTGTTCTTCGCGCGCATGTTGGTACACGGGGCGCATGTCCAAAGAACACGGTGTCGTCGTTAATGGCTATCCCATCGATCCCGATATACCAGACCTGGGCCAGTGGCTTCGCCGCGAAGATTACGACTGTGTGTACACCGGCAAATGGCATGTCACAGGACGCAAGCTCCACGAAAGCTTTGATGTCCTTCAACCCGAGCACGGCATGGGCGAAATCAACGATGGCAACGTCGCGCGATCGGCCGTTGCATATCTCCAAAACAGAACAAATGACAAGCCGTTTTTCTTAAATGTCGGCTTTCTCAATCCGCACGACTGTTGTTTCCCCGCCATGCCACATGGGGGCTCTGGTAAGTACGCCTTTGCACCGGCCATTGAAAGCGATCTGCCCCCCTTGCCGGACAATTTTAACGACACCTATGCAGAAAACGGGCAACCTGCTATACGCGATTGGTCCCGACGGGATTGGCAATATTATATCTATCAGTATCATCGCATGGTCGAAATGGTCGATGCGGAAATCGGCCGCGTCATGGACGTGCTTCGCGCTTCTCCGTATGCAGAGAACACCCTCGTCGTCTTTGCCTCGGACCATGGTGATGGTGCGGGTTTCCACGCCAAGGTCAGCAAAGGCTTCCTCGAAGAAGAGGCCTTTCGCGTACCTACCATCGCCTGGTGGCCCGGTCATATCCCCGCCAATGTCCAGGATAGTGACCACCTCATCTCAGGCGTGGATATTCCCGCCACCATCTGCGACTACGCAGGTGCCTCCCCTTTGCCCAAAACCACTATAGCTAAATCTATGCGGCCCCTCTTTGAACAGAGCAATGGTCCCTGGCGCGATTATGTCGTCGGAGAAACATCCATCGGCCCGCTTTCAGCCGCCATCGTCGAAGAGCGCTACAAAAGCATCATATTCACCGACCACACCCGGCTCTATGACCTGCAAAACGATCCCCTTGAAATCCGCGATCTGGCCAATGACCCAGACCATGGGGAAACCCTTGCCCGTCATCGAGCGCACTTCCGCGAATATATCGCACAAATTGAAATGTATCCCGAGCCCGAGAATATAGAAGATCTGGCTTTGGCACGCGGCAATCTGTACCGCGAATACAATGACTGGTATACCTCAGTCCTCAACGAGGCCTAAACCCATGCCCATCGACACTGCGACTGGTCCTCATGCCGTTACATCCATCCGCGAACTTCTGACGCGATTCACACCCGTTGAGAAAGACACCTCTGATCCCGACAATGCCACGCTCACTTATGATATTCTCAACTGGACCTTCAGACCACACACACCGCCCCCTGCACCGAACAGGGTCTACGGATCACTCGTGATCAGACGCCAAGCAACGCCATCCGCTACCCTGTACCACATCCAGCAAAAAACGCATATTGGCGGCCTGGCAACCCATCTCAACGCCGAAATAACCTCCGATCTCGACGACTCACTCCAATCCTGGACGCTGAATACATACCGCGAAGATGCAAATGGCGATCCGGTACCTATTTCGGAACTACGCGAACATGGGCGAAATAGTAGCGGCCATATCCAATCCCAAGATGATACTTACAATTACCACGCCCAAAATACGGTCCTGAGCCACTGGACCCTACCTCATCTCCTGATGCGTAATGTTTTATCGCTTCCCATTACTTTCGACATGCTGCAAGACCTGTCTGTGCTACGCGCCAAGCAACGCCTGATTGATGAGGGGCCTATCGATCTCGATTCCGGCACATACAGCAGTTTCGCCCAAACCGGCGAAGGCATTCTCCCTACCCATTATCTGTTAGACGATCGACAAAGACCCCAACTGATCACTTTTGGCCTCATCGCCTGGGCCCTCACCGACATTGTGTAGGCATCCGATTGAAGCGTCGCGACGTGAATTGGGCGACGAAGGTCCACACTTGTTGGGCTATTGGGGATATTTCCTGCATAATTAACTAGTTGGCTTATAAGCATGAAAGTAAACTGTACAATGGTTCTATCTCTCATGATGCTCACACCTCTTCTCTCAAATGCCGAATCTGAGGAAGGAAGCTCAACTCATGGCCTTGTGGGACTTCGCCCCTTGCCTCGGACTGCAGAAATGGACCACGGCCACAGTCACGGTGGATCCTGGGCAGACACCCCTACTTTTGATGAACAGAAAGGCAATTACCCCTTCGTCGCCGACCACCTCGATATTATCAAAGGATGGCTGGACGGTGACTTTAAAACCAAGCGGGTCTTCTTTGAACACTACTGGGGACTTAGCGAGGCCCGTGATGATCTCGCCCCGGAAAAGAACTTACTGATCAAAACAATTCGCGACTGGGAATCCAACGGTGCCGTTGTTGAACATATCCTGATCTGCCGCGAGTATGATCTTGCGATTCAGAGGGGACACAAAAATGCGAAACCCGGTCCGTTCAAGGAAGACACCCGTATTCTATATGAGCAGGACATTGATGATATACGAGCCATGTTTAAGGAGGCCCACAAACAGAACATCCTAAAGCATGATAATTACAAACTGATCCAGATGGTCCAGGAACCTTCATTCTTCGCCACCGACCAACGCTTCCAGCCGATTATGGATAAGGTTGAAGGAATAGCCTACGAATGCCACCAATTCAACCGCCACTGGCCGCTGGAAACAGGATGGGGTAAACCCGAGAAAATAATCAAGGGCGCTGAGTGGACGCTCGACCAGAACAAGGAATACATCT
>DQLG01000100.1 GCA_015660315.1 Candidatus Latescibacterota bacterium | reverse complement strand
TTCCCATTCCCGCCAAAGCCCCGCCAGACCCACTCCCAACTCCCCGTATTCCTTCCCCAACGCGTGCACCTGTTCCATATTCTGCTTTTCCCCCACAGCCGAAATTCGCTCGCTCAGCAAAGCCATCTGCTCTTCGAGCTGTGCAATCTCCTCTTCCACCTCCCGCTGCCGGCTCGCCATCTTTTCGAGTTGTTTGCGTTCCCGCCGCGCCTCCCGCTGCACCTCGCGTTCGTCCTGCCGACTCGCTTTTATTATTTCCTGGGCACCGCGTCGCGTTTCCCTCCATTGCAAATACACCTCCCACCCACCCTCCATCACCTGCATCGCACCTTCCTCTACGGCCCAGACATGCGTCGCTAGGGCCTGAACCAGATAGCGGTCATGGCTGACGAGAAGAAAGGTGCCGTCAAAATTCGCCAGCACGTTTTCAAGCACCTCCTGCGAGGCGATATCGAGATGATTCGTCGGTTCGTCAAGCACCAATACGTTGACTTCCTGCACCGCTAGGCGCACCAGCGCCAAACGCGAGCGCTGTCCACCGCTCAAGTCGCCGATCGGCTTGAAGACCTCATCGCCTTTAAAAAGGAAAGACCCTAGTAGCGTCCGGGTCTCTTCAATCGACATATCCGGGCGGATCCGGCGCACTGTATCGACCAGATCCGCATCTTTGTCGAGATAGTCGTGGTCTTGCGAGAGGTACCCCATCTCGACCGCGGTCCCGGCCTTGATCTTACCCGCGAGCGTTGCCAACTCACCCAAGATACTGCGTATTAAAGTCGTTTTGCCCGCCCCGTTCGGCCCGACAACCGCGACCCGCATGCCCCGGCGAAGCTCCATATCCGGCATCCGCAATATCGGCCGTTCGGGCTCGTAACCAATCTCGACATCGCTAAAACCGAGCACGATATCGCCGCTGCGTTTGGGCGGACTAAGCCGCACGCGTATGTCTTCGTGATGCTCGGGTTTGGCGATAGCCTCATCACGCATAAAACGCTGTAAGCGGGTTCGCCGCCCCTGGGCTTCCTTCGTCCGCTGACCGGCGATATGGCGGCGGATAAAATCCTCAGTCTTGGCGATATACTCTTGCTGC
Organism: Candidatus Latescibacterota bacterium; assembly: GCA_015660315.1. Classification (GTDB taxonomy): domain Bacteria; phylum Latescibacterota; class UBA2968; order UBA8231; family UBA8231. Next base: position 3,142 of record DQLG01000100.1, on the reverse strand, counting down.
TCCTGCCATTCTTTGAGACGGCGCTGGTAGCGCTCGCCGCGCTGTCGGGCGTAGGCGCTGTAATTACCGCGATACGTTTCGAGCACACCAAAAGCCATTTCCCACGTGCGATTGCTGACCGTGTCGAGGAAATAGCGATCATGGGATACGACGATCAGACCGCCCTTGAAAGTCTGCAGAAAACTCTCAAGCCATTCGACCGCGACCAGATCCAGGTGATTGGTCGGTTCATCGAGCAGTAAAATCTCCGGATCTTCCAATAACAATCTGGCCAGCAATGAACGCGTGCGCTGACCGCCGCTCAGATGCGCCATGTCCAATTGAAAATCATCCTCGCCAAACCCCAACCCCATAAGCACGGTGCGAATTCGCGTCTCATAGGTATAGCCCTCGCGCCGCTCGAACTCGGTCTGCAACGCGCTATAACGCGGCAAAACCTCCGCGTCGTGCAAGTGCTGAGCCAACTCCTGCAACTCCGCTTCCAAACGCCGCAAATCCGCAAAGGCCTCAAGCATTCCCTGCCACAGGGTCATCCCCGCAAAAACCGGCGGATCCTGTGGCAGATAACCTATGCGCAAGTCGCGCCTATTCTGGAGTTGGCCAGCCGTCGCCTCCTGTACTCCGGCCAATATTTCGAGCAAAGTCGTCTTGCCCTCACCATTCGGGCCTACCAACCCAATACGGTCCGCCATCTCGATACTGAAGTCGAGGTTTTTGAATACATCTTGCGCGCCGAAATACTTTCCGACACCCGCGCCTTTGAACAATGACATAGTTTCTTTCTCGCAAAATGGATCTTTCTAAAAACGGAGTATATCGTACAAAAAACAACCGGGAAGCCCCGAGACGAAACCGTCCGGAGATTCCCGCTGCTAGGTACGGCTGCACGCTGGACAGCCGGCGGCAAGGGCCTATGTGCCCGCCGCAAACCCACTACCTACCCGTTTAGATCAAACGCTTGCTGTAACTCCGAGATCTCTTGCATATCAATTTCGGGGTCAAGGGTTATAGTTCTCCCCCTGATATTTCCTGTATACCGATCTCGGGGTCGAGAGTTTGCCACTCGATCTGTGCCGCGGGGAATACATCGACCTCGCGACGCCGAGGAAATTCATCGCGGCGACAGCGCTTACGCGCATAGGGGGTTTCAATTGGTCTCGAAATTGCCGTGAAAAAACTAAGCCAAGATCAAGGCCATGGTCATAATTTTGGCATCACTGACCTGACACTGAGAATCTTCGCGATCTCCCAGGGCACGCAATGTCTCGTCGCACAACACATAAATAGTTATCATTTGATCGTCCATCGTTTTCCCAATCACTGGGGTGGTTTCGTCGTCAACCCAAAGGAAAAAATGCCATGGGCACTACACAATGTCATAGTTCACAACTTGGCTTATTTAGAGTCTTTTTTTGAATGCCTAACGAACAAGATGAATATTTATGAATGAATCTGGCTTAGATCTTAGTTTATATTTACATGCCTTTCCGCAGATCCCAACAACTCGCCACATCTTCTTAGAACGCAATCTGTTCCCTCGCGCTGGATATATGCTGAGCAAAATTTTACCCGGTGCGCATTGGCTATTTATAGCCGACCGCACCACCTGGCCTCTGGCCGGCCCCGCAATGGTTGCGAGTGCACAGAACGCCGGGATCAAAACGGCTGAATACATTATAGAAGCAAACAAGCCCATCGCCTCCGACCAAGCCATCGCCGCCCTGCAACCCCATCTCACTGGGATTACCGCCATAGTGGTCATCGGCTCCGGCTCCCTCAACGACATCGGTAAAATGACAGCCCATAGGGCTCAAATACCCTATGCCGTGCTCGCCACCGCTCCCTCGATGAATGGCTACACCTCTTCGATTGCCGCGCTGCTCGTCGACGGTGTTAAAACCACGCAACCATGCAGCCCACCCGTAGCCTGTCTCGGCGACCTCGATTTGCTCGCCGAAACGCCCTATCGCATGATCGCCGCTGGTCTCGGCGACTTGCTTTCAAAATCCGTCAGCAACGCCGACTGGCTACTCGCCCGCCAGCTCAACAATGGCACCTATTCCACCAAAGCGGCCGCTCTAATCGACAAAAGCGCCGAACTGCTCGCAGACGTCGCCGGCAAACTACCCGCTCGCGATACTACCGCCATAGGCCAACTGATGGCCAGTCTCTGCTTATCCGGCCTAGCGATGAGCGTCGCCGGGTCATCAGCGCCGGCCAGCGGCGGCGAACATCTTATCAGCCACTACCTGGATATGACCCATTATGCCCTGGGCGAATCCAACGATCTGCACGGCTGCCAGGTCGGCGTAGCCACCTTGGCGACGGCCGCGCTCTACGAAAAACTGCTCGCACTCGATCCGACGACGATTGACGTCGACACCCTCATCGACCGCCACCCGCCTTGGGCAACCTACGAGTCCATAGTCCGCGAGCGTTTTGGCCCGCTGACCGAGGCCGTCCTGCCGCATGCCAAAGCAGGTTACCCGGGCAGTGCCCAACTCCGCGGACGCCTTGAACAGATACAAGACCAGTGGGAGATCTTGCACGCCGAACTCCGACCAAGTCTTCGCGGGGTCGCCGCAATTCGCACCGAATTGCTGGCCGCCAAATGCCCGACTACCTTCGCGCAAATCGGCGTCTCAGCTGAGCGGGCACAAAGGGCCCAAACCCACAGTAAGGATATTCGCGCCCGCTATACGATCCTGCATCTCGCTGCGGAACTTGGCCTGGCACACGAATGGACAACGGGGTTATCACACCTTATATAGTAGCATTAACTATCCCATCGACGGTGCCACAGCTCTGGAAAAATGTACGGTCAAAAATGATCACACTCGCGCCCGTCACTACACAGAATGTTCTGCTCTGCAAAATGGTTCGTCTGCAAGCCCTACAGGATACGCCCAGCGCCTTTAATTCGACCTATGCCAGAGAAACCGCATTCACTGACGCCGCTTGGGATCGCAGACACCGGCGCAGTGGGCAGATGAACACTCGACTACTGCCTTCTAAAAAAAAAACGGCTCACCATGACCGGCCAAAGTGAACACCACCCCAACAAGCCCGACCTCGTTCTATACGAGATGTCTCGTCCTTTGGCGAGCCCCGGCAACGAAAGTCTTTGAGAAATGACCGGGCA
>DQLG01000539.1 GCA_015660315.1 Candidatus Latescibacterota bacterium | reverse complement strand
ATCGTTGACTTCCTCGCGATTGATCGCCAGCGACATCGCCCGGCGGAAGCGCACGTCCTGGAAGATCTTGCGCAGACCTTCGTCGAGATGGTTCAAATTGAACTGCAGCACCACATCCGAGCCATAAGGCCGCGGCCAGATGTAGGTGGAATAGGCATTTTTCTTTTCGAAGCGCTTGAACAATGGGATATCGGCGGTCATAAACTGCCGCCCCGCGAAATCCACCTGTCCGGTAGAAGCCTTGGCCGCCATGATCGCGGGGCTGTCCACTCGCTGGACTTCTAGATAATCGATATAGGGCAATTGATTGCCCTCGGGGTCGACCTTGGGGTAATAGGGATTACGACGCAGTCGGGTGCGTGTCGAGGTCCGGCTGACCAGCACATAAGCCGTCAGCACCGGCCGGCCGAAAAACAGCAGGTCGTTGGTGTTGTTGACCCCAATAAAATAGGTGAGCCAGTCCTGCAACCCCAACTCCTCCGCCTCTGCCTCCAATTGCGCCGGGTCGGTAAATTCTGGATGGTAGCGCTGCATAAAGTGTGCCGGCATCGCCAATCGCGAACTGTTGTGGGCCAGGTGATTGACAAAGAGCGGCATCGGCTGGGGAAAGTGGTAACTAAAACTATGCGTATTGTGTTTTTCGAAACGCGCACCCTTAAACCGGGGTTCGACCACCGGCGTGAGTTCCTTGTTCATCAGAAAATGGTCGAACCAGAACAAGTAGTCGTCGGCCGTCAGCGGCTGGCCGTCAGACCACCTGTGGCCGGGCCGCAGAGTGATCCGCAAAGTCCTCGCGCCATTACTATACTCGGCCTTTTCCGCCCAATTGGGTAGATTTAACCGCATCTGCGGCCCCGGCCGCAACACGCCTTCGGGCACGTTAATCAGGCTCTCGCCGGCAAAAAATAACCTAGCGCTACCTCCGTAGATACCGATCTCGTCGATCGGCTCCACCACCATCGGATCGTCGGGCAAACGTTCCTCGACGGGAGGCAGTTCACCAGAGGCCACTAGCGCGGCGAGCATCGGCTCCTGCCGGAAAGTCACCAAGCCAACTTCGGACGCCTTGCGCGGCGGCTGGAACCAGCTCTTAGGCCACGCATCCCGCGGGATATCACCGCCAGCCGCTGCGGGTGGCTTCGACACTGAGCGCGCGGCATTTTCAGTAGGCTCGATTACCGGTCGATCCTTTTCGCCCCCACCGCAACCCAGACACAGGAGTAACCCCCACCCCCATAAAACACTAGGTCGAGCAAATCCCAATGCCATCTATACGTTTATTCCCATAGAAGTTTATTGTGCAGGACACAGCCTCAATTGTATGTTTGTTTAACGAATATCTAAGTCCAGCGATATTCCAACATAGGACCTATGGTTATTGCATACAAATCGAGTCTGCTATCTTTTACGAGTTTGTTAACCTGCGCCCTTAATCGGGTGCGGCGAGAGTGATGCCAAGATAAAACGATAATCCGTTGGTAGCGTTGCTCTTGGCGATCGGCCAACGGTTTCGCTACATATCGATACGTCGAGCAAGGCAAGATAGATACAAGCCTTCCGCACCGAGCATAGCTGCTGCTGCACTACATGCGCAACAGCCAATTTGTTCTGCGAAGGGCTCACCGCTTTTTTGAATTGACCTCTTTGAGGACTCGATTTTCCAGCATCGACTCCGCCAATATCTTTTTCAACTCGGCGTTTTCTTTTTCTAACTCTTTGAGCCGTTTGGCATCGGCTAACTCCATGTCGCCGTATTTCTTTTTCCAGCGATAGAGCGTCTGCTCGTAGATGTTGTGCTCCCGGCAAACGAATTGAGCGATTTCACCGCCATCGGCCTGCCGCAAAATCCGGATAACATCTTCGGTGCTATGCATTTTTCCTTTTATAAGTATTTCTCTATTCGAGTAAGAAATACTCACCTCCAGCCTGGGTCAACTATTAAAGATCACCTCATGCCCCTTGGTCTAAAGTTCACAGCACCACATCGTTGCCACCCGCCGCTACCGGCGCGTGATCCCAGGGCCGGATCCAATCCTCGGCGATCTCCTGGCCAAAACCCGGCGCGTCGGAGGGCACCAGATATCCATCTTGCGCCCGTCATCGTCGTCAATTGAAAACCGCGGCAGAGCACTTCAGCCCTGCCGCGGTTTTAGTATTTGAGACCTTCACACGAGATCCTTGCTCGCCAGCAAAGCCCGTCGTGCTATATATCACTAGTTCCCATACGGCACGGTCCCCTTCTCATCCACTTCATAACCCCACTGTTGCAAATAGTCATCGCCAGGTAAAAACTCGTCCCCCATTAGCGCTAGCCGCGTACTTAGGCGCTGGTCCAGTTCTTTTAACAGATCCGCCGCGTCTGAGTTGTCCACCAGATTTTCCAGTTGGTAGGGGTCGCGCTCGTTGTCGTAGAGCAGCCAAGGGCCTTGCAGGGACCGCGCATAGGTGTAGCGCTTGGTGCGCAGTCCGCGGTATTCGCGCCCGCCGATCTGACGGTGCCACTGACCAAAAGGGTGCGGACAGGACAACAGCGCCGCCCCATCCGAAGGGTCGTCGCCACCGCGCAGGTAGCCCGAGAAGTCGAGACCTTCGACCGATGCGGGAATATTCAGCTGACACAGCCCCAATAGCGTCGGCATGATATCGGGGATGTCGATGCGGGCGTCGACCTGGCGGCCTTCGCGGCCAAACAGGGCCGGGTAGCGCAATAAAAAAGGCACTCGGATCGATTCTTCCCACGGCTTTTGTTTTTTGTCCCAGCCTTGGGAGCCGAGCATGTCACCGTGGTCTGAAAAGAATAACACGATGGTATTGTCGTCGATGCCTTGATCCTCCAGCGTTTGCAAGAGGTCGGCCATGCAGTCGTCTAGGGCGGTGCAGTGGGCATAATAACCGGCGATCCACTCGGCCGCGTCCGCCGCTTTTTCTGGCGGCACATTGCGGCGCAACTCGATATCTTCGCGACGATATTGGGCCCGGTATTTTGCCGGAGCGGTTTCGTACGGGGCGTGCGGCGGTCCCCAGGACAGGACCATCAGAAAAGGGTCGTCGCCCTGATGGTCTCGGATATACTGTTGCGCGTCTTTTGTTTGTGCCTCGGCGTCGTAGGTTTCCCATTCGAGCTTTTCGTCCGAATCCCCGGCGTAATAGTAGGACTCGTTGTAGCTGTGGGTGCATTCAAGTACTTTCCAGTATTCAAAGCCCTGGCGGCGCTCGGGCGGGATGTAGTTGGAGCGGCCGTGCCCGTCTATATGCCACTTGCCGATATAGGCGGTGTCGTAGCCACCTTCTTTAAAGGCCTGGGCCATGCTGGTGGCGCCGTTTTGTAGGCAGACATCGTTGACGAAGATGCCGTGGGTTAGCGGGTACTGGCCGGTCAATAGCGACGCCCGTGCCGGCGAACACACCGAACAGCCGGAGACCGCGTGCGTGGCGTTGACGCTGTCCGCGGCGAAGCGGTCCAAGTGGGGGGTCCTCACCTGGGGGTTACCGGCATAGCCGGTGTCCTGGGCGCGCCACTGGTCGCCGAAGACGAGGATGACATTGGGTTTGCGGGCGCTCATTTAATAAGTTCTCCGTTGTTTAATAGGACCCCATATGCAAATTGCTTCTAAAAGATCTACCAAATCGGAGGCCACATCAAGCCGCGCATAGATCCACAGGTAGGGAACGAAGGCCTGGGTAGAGACCCCTTGTATTTTTTCCGGCCACGCCGAACCTTCTAACAAATTACTGTTTTTTCCCTCTCTTACCATTGGATAAATGCCCCTATTTCTACACTAAATTTCGAGGTTTTTTTTATGTCTGACCAACCCAATATCCTTTTTTTGATGACGGACCAAATGCAGGGGCAAGTGTTGCGTCCTGATCATCCCTGTATCACACCAAATTTTGACCGGCTTATCGAACGTGGCATTCGTTTTGACCGCGCCTATACACCCAATGCCGTGTGTTCACCTGCTCGAGCAAGTTTAATGACGGGCTTGTTACCGCATAATCACGGTGTCCTCGAGGTGACGCATTGCGTTGACGACGATCAGTGTGTTTTGCGGACCAAACATCCACACTGGGCGCAAAGACTAGAAGCGCTGGGTTACCACACCATGTATTTTGGCAAGTGGCACATCGAGCGGTCGAATGATCTCGCACAATTTGGGTGGAAAATTGATGGTGGTAGCGGTGGTGCATTATTTAATGAGTTCCGAAGAGAATTGACCGAGGGCGTTAAACCACCAACTTTATCATTAAAAAAAAATAATGATCTACCCGAAGGATATATAAAGAGCATTTTGTATGGAGTGACGGATCAAGCCGCTGCGACACGCACAATGGGCGTGACCACTTCTTTGGCTGAGACACATTTACAACAGGCTGTGCGTGGGAGTGATCCATGGTGTTGCTTTGTCAGTATAACCGAGCCCCACGATCCGTTCATTTGCGGCGAAGATGCATTTGCAAAATATGATGTGGATGCCATTGAACTTTGTCCCAATGTGCACGATGATTTAAGCGATAAGCCCAATATCTATCGCAAAGCAGGATTGACGTGGGCTGACATGAATGATCGGCAAAAACGCGAAGCTGCTGCGTGTTATTATGCATCGATTACCGAGATTGACAATCAATATGGGCGATTGATTAAGCTTGTTGAAGATGCTGGTCAACTGGACAATACCATCATTGTGCTTTCGAGTGATCATGGCGAATTACTGGGCTCTCACGGATTGTATTGCAAGAATTATTCGGGCTTTGAAGAAGTGTATAATATTCCAATGGTCATTGCTGGGCCGGGCATTGCCAATGGGGAGGTGAGCGACGCTCGTGTTGGGTTGCACGATTTGTGTCCCACGTTATTAGATCTGTCAGGGGCAGCGGCTATTGATGTACCTGATTCTATATCTTTTGCATCTGTGTTGTCTGAGCCGAGTGCAACGAAAAATTTCTGCCGCGGTTTCGCCGAATACCACGGTGGTCGTTATCGAGTGACCCAGCGCGTGGTTTATGACGGGCAATGGAAATTGGTCATGAATGGCTTTGACTTCGATGAATTGTATAATCTGGATAGCGATCCTTATGAGATGAGCAACCTCGCAAGCGACCCTGCTTACAAAGACCCACTCCGCGATCTCACAAAATATATGTGGCAAGTCACCCGCGATACGGGAGACAATGCTCTTTTCAATTCGCACTATCCAATACTTCGTGTAGCACCTTTTGGGCCGGGGATATTGAGTGGATAATTGAGTGGCTTTTGCAGATAAGTGGACTAGCGCCGATCTATCCTTAAAGGAGTAACAAAGTGAACGTACAAGACAAACCCAATATCCTATGGATCAGCACCCACGACACCAGCGCCTGGAACTATGGCTGCTACGGCGACACCTATTCCCGCACGCCCAATATCGACCGGCTGGCAGCCGAAGGGATACGCTATACCCACGCCTTCACAGCCGGACCCATATGTTCCCCGTCGCGCACCAGTATTTACACCGGCATGCACCCCACCACCCTGGGCACCCACCATCACCGCAGCGCGGTGATCCGACCACCTGGGGTTGAACTGCTGCCGAAAATCCTGATGGATGCCGGCTATGCCTGTAGTAAACCGGACGAGGATATCAATCTGTATATCGACAAAGAGGAGTATGAATCGTGCTACGACGCGGACGATATTTGGGAAAAACAGCCTAAAAACAAACCGTTCTTTGCCTACTTCAAACTGGGTAGCCCGCATGCCAGCGTGTTCAAGCTGACACCCGAGGAGGCCCGTCAGGCACGATCAAATCTGCTGGAAGACGATGAACTGCACGACCCGCAAGATGCGCCGGTGCCGAGTTTTGTCCCCGCTACGCCGCTGTTCCGGGAACGGATGGCGCTCTTCTATGATGCCATCACCAATATGGACAAGCAGGTGGGAGAGTTCCTTGACAAATTGCAAGCGCAGGGCCTGACGGAGAATACCATCGTCGTATTCTGGGGCGATCACGGTGCGGGCTACCCTCGCGGCAAAATACACGCCTACGACGATGGACTGCATATTCCGCTGATTATGAAATTCCCACAAAAGTATCGCTACCTCGCTCCGGCAGACCCCGGCACCACGGTCGATGATCTGGTGATGCACATGGACCTGGCGCCAACGATGCTGCAACTGGCGGATATACCCGCACCTGAGCATTTCCAGGGACGTGCTCTGTGCGGGCCGGATAAAGGCGCGGCGCGGGACTTTGTCTGTAGCGCCCGGGACCGGCTCGATAATAACCCGGAAATGATCCGCACCATCCGCACCCAGCAGTACCGCTATAACCGCAATTTCCTGCCGCACCAGCCCTATGCTTCGTTCTATCCGGACGGTGGGTTCTTTGCCGCAGTCCCAAAAGAAGGCACACTGGAGCGCGACTTCTGGGAAACCTCCTGCTTACCAGGCAAGGAGAAAGTCCACGATCCCGACGGTGTATTCCTGATGTATGGACCGCCCATCATGGTCAAGCAGCAGGGCCTGCCCCAACAGTACCAACAATACCCATTCTGGCAGGACCATAAACCACTCGAAGAATTGTACGACATCGAGCGCGACCCGGAAGAGATCCACAACCTGGCCGATGATCCCGCCTTCAGCGATGTCAAAGAGGAACTGCGTGGAAAACTCTTTGGCTGGATGATCGAGACCGCCGACCTGGGCCTAATCGATGAAACCGAGATCGTTGTGCGGGCTGTGGCCTACAATGGTATTAGTCGTGAAGTGGGTGTGCACTGCGACAATTTTGCGCGAATCTTGGAGACCGCCGACTTGGCGCGGCTTGGTGAGGAGGGCAAAAAGGAGTTGCTGAACCGGCTGGACGATCCGGACAGTGCGGTGCGCTTCTGGGCGGTTACGGGCCTCTCCTGCTTCGATTTTGACGCCGAGACGATTGAACAACTAAAAGCGCAGCTCGCTGATGAGTCCATCAGTGTCAGCCTCGCTGCCGCCGACTACCTAGTGCGCTCAGGTGAGGGCGCGGTGACCCTAACCGCTTTTAACCGCGCCCTGCAAAGCGATATCCTCTGGGCGCGGATACGGGCCGGTGCCTATCTCTCCTACTGCAGCAGGGAACAACTCCAACCTATGAAACCGCTCATTCCCGCTTTACAGTCAGCAGCGGATAATCAACGCTTCTTTGGGCCGGAGCACGATCACCAGATCAAAACCAAGTTGATGAGAATGCTCAACGCACAAAGAGATGTTATTGCCAAGCAGTGGGTATTGGAGCGGGTGGTGAAGAGAATTGAATTGGCCTCCGGGACTTGCCCCAATTAGCGTGTGAGCTTTCCTTAAGCAAAATGGAGGAGAGTCATGAAAGGAAAAACCCACAGCACAGAAGAAATAGTCTGCATTTTACGACAAGCAGATGGAGGAAAAACGGCGAGGCTGTGTGCCGCGAGCACAACATCTGCGAGCAAACATTTTATCGGTGGAAAAAGAAATACGGCGGCATGGAGTTGACTGATGCCAAACGATTCAAAGACGTACTAGTCCATCAGCTATGGGGGCGCAAATAGAACACTCTCGTCTCCCTATATTATCTAAAGGGAATAGGTCGGTGAACACATTTGGCGCTTGCTTCCTCGGACAAAATGGGTCGATTCTGAAGATGATTTTCGAACGGCTTACAAAATTATAAGATAGCAATGCGGAGGTAGTCGCCAGCGTGTAACATTGCCTACCCACTCGGGCTGCGCCCCGCCTGCCCCGACACGCGATGTCGAAAGCCGATGCCCATGATGGCGAGCGGGGCCCATGGCTCAAACTCCTGGATCGTTTGCACTTGGGTTTTGCTTGTTAGAGGCCGCGGCGGTCAAGCCGCGGCAATCCTGACATCGCGAGTTTATAAGCCCTTTAACTATGGCTCGGGAAAGTGAATTTTGCACCTTCGCGAACACCAGTAGATGACCAGCGTTGGGTAATGGTTTTCCGTTTGGTGTAAAAGCGTATTGAGTCGGGACCATAAATATGCAAATCACCGAAGAGCGAGCGTTTGAATCCCCCAAAGGAGTGATAGGCTACCGGCACAGGTAATGGAACATTGATCCCCACCATGCCAACCTCAATATGATCACTGAAATAACGGGCCGCCTCTCCGTCACGTGTAAAGATACAGGTACCATTTCCATACTCGTGATCATTGATCAGCTTCATGGCTTCTTCCATGGTTTTCACACGGACGACACAAAGAACGGGGCCAAAAATTTCCTCCTGGTAGATTTGCATCTCAGCTGTCACGCGATCAAAAAGACAAGCGCCTAAAAAGTTGCCATTTTCATGGCCTTCAACTTCCAATTCACGCCCGTCTACAACAAGTTCTGCTCCTGCTTTTATCCCGGAATCAATCAACCCTCTGACTTTTTTCATATGTGGTTCAGTGATCAGCGGCCCCATATCATTGTTGATGTCAGTTCCCGGCCCTACTTTCAGGTCTTTGAGTTCTTCACTCAGTTTTCCTACAAGAGCATCTGCGGTTTCATTGCCTATCGCAACGGCAACTGAAATGGCCATACAGCGTTCTCCACAGGAACCGTAGGCTGCCCCCATTAATGAGCTTACCGCATTGTCGAGGTCGGCATCAGGCATAACGAGCGCATGGTTTTTAGCACCTCCAAGTGCCTGGATTCGTTTCCCTGCTGCAGTACCTTTCGTGTAGATGTATTCAGCAATCGGTGTCGATCCCACAAAACTAACACCCTTTACTCGGGGGTCTTCCAAAATAGTATCCACCGCCTCTTTATCTCCATTGACAACATTAATCACTCCCGCGGGTAAACCTGCCTCATGCAGTAATGAGGCGACAAACAATGAAGAGCTCGGTGTGCGCTCTGAAGGTTTGAGCACAAAGGTATTTCCGCAGATGATCGCCGTCGGATACATCCAGAGGGGAACCATGACAGGAAAATTAAAAGGAGTAATTCCCGCAACTACACCTAGAGGCTGAAACTCAGACCAGCTGTCAATTGCAGGGCCCACATCCTTCGAATACTCTCCTTTAAGCAATTCCGGCGCCCCACAAGCGTATTCTACATTTTCGATTGCACGGGATAATTCACCCCGCGCATCATCCAACACTTTCCCATGTTCCTCGGTCAACAAAGCACATATCTTATCTGCATTGGCTTCCAGTAGTTCTTTAAAACGATACATAACTCGTGCTCGTTTCATAGGCGGCGTACTACGCCAGGCCGGGTAAGCAGCCTGGGCTGCAGTGATCGCCTCTTCAACCATTGCTTTACTTGCCAATGCAACTT